>NZ_BAABIQ010000036.1:0-138203 GCF_039542865.1 Olivibacter ginsenosidimutans
CTTTTGTTCATACTTTTTTGTGTCGTAACTCAAAAGTATAAATCTCGGAGCAGTTCGATTAATTTCTACTGCTCCTTTTTATTTTTCCCGGACACTAGTGAAAAAATTACTAAAACGGTTTAATAATTTTAAAATTCCGTTATTTTGCAGGAATCGGATGTTCCACTGTAAGCCTAAATTCCCAATGCCGTATATTTATCGTACTTTATTGATAGCAATATATTAATGAAATTGGCGGTACCAATAGCTGGATTTTGCCTCTATAGTAGAACAAATGACAGATTCGAAATTTGATGAAATATTTATAGATGAGCAATATGGGACCTATTTACGCAATATCGAAGGTGTCATTGAACACGGTTACTACCATCTAGGACAGATTGTATTGATTAAAAAACTTATAATTCATCCTATCTGAGCAACGCTCTTTCTACTATAAATTAAAACCAATACCTGAAAAAAAGATCAACTATACTTCCGCAAATGGCTCATTTAGCAGATAAATATTATCATTTTCAAACAAATGAAATTTTAATGTAGCGCTATTGGTTTTGGTTCCGTGTTATAATAAGTAATGCGTATTACTTTTTTTTAAATCATTAAATACTAACAGTTATGGAAACTAACAATCAAATGAAGCAACCCTTCTTTGCAAAGTTCTTAGAAGGCCAAATCAAAGCAGATACTAAAAAGAATCAGGATGGTACGCAACAATCCTCAACATCAACTCCTCAGGTTATTGGAGATGGAGGTGCTGTTACATTAAAATTCCCTTCTGACAGTGATGAAGGACTTTAGTCTTATTCACGTTAAGTTTTAGTATAGACAAGAGGTGGCATGCGACCTCTTGTTTTTGTAAGTTTATGATTTTTTGTATTACTCATACGAACGATTTTTATACCATAGATATTGTACAGAATCGTCTTCAGGAGTTGGGCTTTTCAACTTTTCGCTTTAACAGCGATACATTTGCCACACAATACAAAATAGAATATAAGCATTCGAGCCAACATCACCATTATCAACATTATTATCTGCGCAATGCTTTACAAAGCATAGACTCCTCCAAAATACAAGCGGTTTGGTATCGCAAATTATGGGACCTTACCATACCAGAGGAGCTCGATCCAGACTTTATACCTATCTTCGTTCGAGAGTACCAAACTGCTCTCCAGCTTTTTTTTAATAGCATAGAAGATATTCCTTGGATGAATGTAATGAAGAGCGACCATGCCGTTGGCGCCGATAAAATGCAGCAGTTATACCGTGCTCACAGAATAGGCTTATCCGTTCCAAAAACCATCATCAGTAATGATGCAGCTGCTATCCGCGATTTCTTTAAACATTGCAAAGGGAATATTATCATGAAACTGCACAATGCGCTCTCAAAAAGCATGCATGGTGATACACCATTTTTCCCCACCACTAAAGTTGACGAAGCTGACTTGAAAGATCTAGACGCACTAGCTTATTGCCCTATGATTTTTCAGGAATATATTTCGAAAGCATACGAATTGCGGGTAATTTATATAGACGGTGTGTTCTTTACTGGAAAAATACCAAATGACGATGAAAAAACGGATTGGAGAATATCAACCGGACAAGCACTAAATTGGGAACAATATGAATTACCGCAACACATAAAACAAAAAATACAAGAACTGATGGTTGGTTATGGACTTCATTTCGGAGCTATTGATTTGATCCGAAACATAAAAGGTGAGTACATTTTTTTAGAGGTAAACCCGCAAGGCGAATGGGGAATGTTACAGCAACATTTAGCTTATCCAATTGGGGAAACAATTGCCGAGAAATTGGTAGCAAGCATCAAAGATAATGGCTAGAAAAAAAGTATTAATCATCACACATACCAGAGATAACGATTGCGTATCGAACGTTATTGACCATATAAATGCCTTGGGCGGAGATGCCATACGTTTCAATGTAGATCGTTATCCAACAGCAATTGATCTGACGAGTTGTTATGCCAATGGCAAATGGCAGATTATACTAAAAGATGAAGAAAGTCACTCCTTAACAGATATAGCCAGCGTATGGTACCGAAGAAGTCATCACATAGGTGGCAATGTTAAGGAACTATTAGCCGAAGCTTATTATGCAGCAGCAACGGGAGAAATTAAACGAACGCTATATGGTATGGTCGAAGCACTCCCCTGCTTCCAAATGGAGCGCTATAGCACCTATCGTCGATTGGATAGTAAAGAAGAACAACTTAAAGTTGCTGCAAGTTGTGGGCTGCAAATTCCGGCAACATGCATCAGCAATTCTCCTGAAGAGGTCAAAAATTTCATCAACAACAATGGCGAGGTAATTACCAAAATGCAAAGCTCTTTTTCCATTAGACAAGAAGGAATCGAACAAGTAGTATTTACCAACCAAGTCAGTGAAGCTGATTTGGATCAGCTGGACACCTTACAATACTGTCCCATGATGTTTCAGCAAAAGCTGGAGAAACAATTGGAACTCCGCGTTACTATAGTGGGTAATCAATGCTTTGCCTTTAGCGTCAATTCCCAGCAAACAATTGATGCACAGATAGACTGGAGACGGGATGGCCTCAAACTAATAAATGCATGGCAGCCCTATCCACTACCCCCCGAAATCGAACGTCGGTTAAGCGCCTTGATGGATTATTATAAACTAAATTACGGCGCAGTTGATCTCATTCTGACACCCGACAATCAGTATTATTTTTTAGAGATTAATCCTGCTGGCGAATATTTTTGGTTAGATAAATTATGTGAGCACGCCATTTCAAAACAAATTGCAGCCGTGCTTCTCGGGCATACATTCCGAAGGAATGTAAGCCCAATACCGAATAACCGCAGATGCAAAGCAATGAATCAAAATGACCAATCATCTCATCTGCCGGTTTTGCACAAAGGAGGAAACCGTTAACCGATGAACCCCCAGAATACGGCCTATGGCCGAATACGAAACATTCTTATCTAATAATTCTTGAATTTGTTTTTCTTGCCCAGTAAGTTTGGTTTTAAATGATTTGCTTCCTTTCGGCCTACCTAACACAGCACCTTCTGCTCGCTTTCGCGCTAAGGCCTCTTTCGTCCGCTGGGATATCAGGTTGCGTTCGATTTCAGCAGATAAACCGAAAGCAAACGCCAAAACTTTAGAGTTAATATCACTACCTAAACGATAATTATCTTTGATGGTCCACACTTGTATATCCCGACGCATACATTCATTCAAAACGCCCATAATCATCAATAAATTCCTTCCCAATCGCGAAAGTTCTGAACATATAAGAACATCTCCTTTTTTCATTTTTTTAAGTAACCTACCTAATTTCCGATCTTCTACATTTTTAATTCCGGAAATTGTTTCCTCGATCCACTTATTGACAATCATTTCCTGTCTATCGCAGAATTGGTTGATTTCGAAACGTTGGTTTTCTACTGTTTGCTTATCCGTACTTACTCTAATGTATCCGTAAATCATTTTTAGCTATTTAATTAAGGAATGGGGAAAAATTCAAAAGTATCTTAAAATTAACACCTGTAAGTTTACCAAATTTTACTTGGATACCGGCTAATTTCGACATATATCGCGTTTTTTCATGGTTTGTGTACCGACTTGAAATAAATTTATCAGAACGTTCTAATTGACTTATTCCCTTGGAGGATCACTGAAGCAAGGGTATAAAAATTGTCTAAACAAATAGGGGGGTATAACACAACATTATATACATATCTATCAAAAAGACAATATCATACAAAATATAGTTGCCTTTCCAGTCCTTTTTGGCAAACAGGAGGTTTTTTTTACACTATAGCAATCGGTTATGCAATGTTAAGTAAATTTTTAAGCAGATTTTTCTTTTGCACCATGATTATTTACGAAAACGATGTAGTGCCCTATAGGAAGCAATATAACAGCCTGTTGCTATAGGTGCAACGAGCAAACACGTAATCATTTAGCAAATAGCACATCCAATCTATTCATTGTCGATAATAAACCTCCATTTAATATTGACACCTACGAGACACCTTTAGGTTAAAGGGAGATAAGGATAATACCTATTCAATCGGCAGATGATTGTTTAACCTTTTCATTAATCTAAAACCGTATGATGAAAACCCCTAACAAAACCAAATTAGCGATTTTTGTTTATTTAAGTGCTTTTCTTCTATTTGCACCAATAACAATTATTTACGCGCAAACGAATGTTAATACCGTTTCAGGAACGGTTAGAAATGCCACCGGCGAACCACTAGTAGGTGTTAGTATCCTGGAAAAAGGAACAAAAATCGGTACAACAACTAATGAAAACGGGACATACCAGCTAGCCATTTCGGAAGAAAATGTGACCTTAACCTTCTCGTTTACCGGTTATATAGCACAAGATGTTTCTATTGCCGGTCGAAAAGTTATCGATATCATCCTACAAGAAGATGAACAAAGCTTGGACGAAGTTGTCGTAATTGGTTATGGAACTGCCAAACGAAAAGATTTAACGGGTGCGGTAGCTACCGTAAAGGCAGAAAAACTAGAAGCCCAAGCACCACGATCCGTTCAGGATTTATTGCGGGCTAATGCGGCAGGTATGATCATTGGCCAAGGTAACAAAGCCAAAGGTGATGCGAGCTTGCTTATCCGAGGTAAAGGAACTTTAAAAGCCGGAGCAAGCCCATTGAATGTGGTAGATGGTGTTATCTTTGATGGAACATTTGCCGACTTAAATCCGAACGATATTGAATCAATAGATATCTTAAAAGATGCGAGTGCAACCGCTGTGTACGGCGCTAAAGCAGCAAATGGAGTCGTTTTAATTACCACAAAACGCGGAACGAGTGGAAAACCACGCATTACCTTCAATGCCAATGTTGGTTTTGTCGAAAATGCAAATATGCCAAGGGTAATGACCGGCGACGAATTTCTGGCCTATCGCTATGACTATGAAGTAGGTAGACGCACCGATGCCTACTTAAACGAACATCCGCAAATGTTTATTGACCCCAGGCAATTAAATGGAGTCAGTCAACTTGATTGGTATAATTATGACCAACAAAATCCGGTGACCTCGGTAACTGATGAACAACTCGTTCGTGCTTGGCTTTCGAGATTAGAATTAAAAAGTCCTGAGGTAGAAAATTACTTAGCGAATAATTTAACCAATTGGCAGGATTTGGTTTTTCAAAGAGGGCTACAACAAGATTACACGGCCAGCATTTCAAACAGGACAGACAATTTAACGTATTACTGGTCTATAAACCACGTTAACCGTGAAGGAATTATTGTCGGAAACCAATTTAAGAACTATCGGTCTCGCTTGAACTTAGAATCAAAAATCACATCCTACCTAAAAGTTGGGGTAAATGCTAATTTTGCTTCACGCGAGGAAGGCTTTTTGGAAGCCGACTGGCATCAATCGGCAGTCATTTCTCCCTACGGCTCTAATAATATTGGTGATCCTACCAGTAATTACCAGCGGCTTCCCACAGGAGATGTCACTCCTGTGAACCCGTTTTTCGACAATATGTACAGAGATCGAAAGGATTCCTATAATACCCTTAACGCCAGTATGTATGGTATTGTTACGCTACCTTTCGGTTTTGAATACCAAGTAAACTTTACTCCCTCCTATACCTGGCGTGAATATTATAACCACGATTCATCGGAAAATCCAGAATGGGCTGCAAAAGGAGGAAGTTCTGAGCGGACAAACGAAAAGACATATAATTGGCAGGTAGATAATGTTCTTCGGTGGAAGAAAGACTTCGATATACATCATTTCGAAGTTACGTTATTGCAAAATGCAGAAAAAGGGCAATTCTGGAGAACAAAAGCCACAGCCACAAACTATAGTCCAAGCGACATTTTAGGCTATCACCGGATTCAAGCGGGTACCGTGCCGTTAAACGAAAGTAACGATACATACAAAACAGGAGATGCGTTAATGGCCCGGTTGTTCTATTCTTTATATGACCGCTATATGCTTACAGCTTCCGTTAGACGCGACGGCTATTCTGCTTTTGGCACACAAAACCCAAGAGCAACTTTTCCGGCACTAGCTTTTGGTTGGAATTTCTCCTCCGAAAATTTTATGCGTAATACATCTGATTGGCTAGACTATGGTAAGTTAAGGTTATCCTGGGGAAAAAATGGAAACAGGGATATAGGTCAATATGATGCTTTGTCGGATATGACTTCAGGTCTTCATCCCTATATCGATCAGAGCGGCAATATCTACCTTTCTTCCCAATTATATGTTAATCGTATGGCCAATTTAGGACTTAAGTGGGAGACTAAATCTTCGTATAACCTAGGGCTTGATTTCTCTTTATTCAATAGCATTATCGGTGGTAGCATTGATGTCTATACTGCAACAACAAAAGATTTACTGGTAGACCGTGCGCTACCTGAAATTATTGGATTCAATAGCGTTGCAGCGAATCTTGGAGAATTGGAAAATAAAGGTATCGAAATCAGTTTGAATAGTAATATCCTACGAAAGGAAAATTTTGAATGGAATGCAACCTTCAATTTTGCGCTCAATAGACGAAAAATCAAAAAGCTCTACGGAGATATGGTTGATATCAAAGATGACCAAGGAAATATTATCGGGCAAAGGGAAGCTGATGATATCAAAAATAAATGGTTTATTGGAGAAGATCCTGATAGGGTTTGGGATTATGAACGTGCCGGCGTCTGGCAAATTGGTGAAGAAGAAGCAGCGGATAAATATGGATTACAACCCGGTGATTTCAAATACCTTGATCAGAACGGTGATGGTGTAATGACTGATGATGATAAAGTATTTCAGCATTATACAACACCTCGGTTCCGTTGGTCGCTGAGAAATAATTTTAGAATTTTCCAAAATTTTGATATCTCATGTCTTATTTACTCCAATTGGGGCCAATACGATACCTATAATCGGGCTGCCAACAATAGCAGCTTTCCGGATAGGGCTACTGATTATCAAATGCCTCGATGGACCCCAGAGAACCCTATCAATGACTATGCTCGTATCGGTTCAAAAAATATCGGAAACAACTATGTAGACCGTTCATTTATTCGTTTGGATAATCTTTCGGTTGCTTACAACATACCACAACGGTTACTCAGCAAAGCAGAAATACAGAACGTTCGTATTTCCTTTGCCGTACGAAATGTCGCTGTTTGGGCACCTCACTGGAATTTTGGCGATCCAGAATCCTATGATAATAACGATTTAGGTGGAATGCCAACCCCCAGAACCTATAACTTAAGTATCAATTTCTCTCTATAATAATTGACATGAAGATGAGACATAAAAGAAATTATAAAAAAATTGTAGCAGTAGCCGTAACGCTATCCTTATTTTGCGCTTGCAGCAAAGATTGGTTAAAACCAAAACCGCTATCTTTTTACGAACCTGGCGTTGCCTTATCTAATGCGGAAGGCATGTATTCGGCTCTTACCGCTTGTGAACGGAATATGCGCCATGAATATTTTGGAGATGGCGCACCAATACTGACTGAAATCATTCAATCTGAAGTAGCCGTTGAAGGAACTACCGATAAGGCGGGTCCACAAATGAATATGGATATTTCCCTCATGCCGGATGCGAATTTGAATAGTGAAAATACAACCAAAGTAGGCTGGTATTGGTACGAAGGGTACAAAGCTATCAAATATGCAAATGTGGTTATTTCCCGTATTAACGATGCTACTTTTACAAGTGAAGCGGAAAAAAATGCTGTATTAGGCGCTGCGTATTTCCAACGTGCTTACCGTTATTACAAATTAGTACATCAGTTTGGTGATGTTCCTTACCTCGATTGGGAAATAAGCGAACCAAAATATGACTTCTATTCCTATGATCGGTGGAGCATTCTCAATAAAATGAAATCGGAAATGGAATTTGCCTATCAATGGGTTCCAGAGTCGGTTGATAGAGGTCGTACGTCAAAATCTGCTTGCGGTGTGCTGTTAATGAAAATCTGCATGGCGTTGGCCGACTTTGATCGGGCCATACAAATTGGAAAAGAGATTGTCGCTATTCACCCATTGATGAAAAACCGTTTCACCTCTAATCAGGGCAAGGCAAATACCAATTTGATGTTTGACCTCCATAGCGTTGAAGCTAAATTAGACATGTCTAATACCGAAGGACTCATGTATGTAGTAGCTTATCCGGAAGCAGAAGGATCAGACCGCATTCAGACCATGCGAAATGGGGTACCTTTTTGGAATACCGGAAATATTAAAACACCCGATGGAGAAACCGGCACCAGCCTTACCATTGCGAGTGATGAAACCGATCAAACCATGGATTTAAATAAAACCTATGGCCGAGGAATTGGCCGGTTAAGACCTACTTGGTATTACACCAATGAAATATGGCGGAAGGACAAAGAAGCGAATGATATGCGCGGCATCCTCAATAGGGATAGTTGGCGAAGAATGGAAGACCTTCGTTATAATAATCCAGATTTGAAAAAGAAAGGGAATCCTTGGTATGGTAAAAACTTGGTTAAAAGCTCTTCTATGACGGTGGAAGATACCATTCGGCTTTGGTATTCTTGGCCTCATTATAAATTATTTGTTCCAGATCCTTTACAAACCACTTGGGCAGGAGGTGAAACACCGTGGTATATTTACCGATCTGCTGAGGTGTATCTTTTACTTGCAGAATCTTATTATTGGAAGGATCAGCCACAACTGGCAGCTGAGGCTATGAACGAAGTTCGTACCCGTGCTGGAGCAACCCCATTAAACGCAGGTGACATTAACATTGGCGAAATATTGGATGAACGAGCCCGTGAACTTTATTACGAAGAAAACAGACATGTCGAGCTGGTTCGGATTGCGTATACCTACGCGAAAACAGGCAAACCCTGCGAGCTATTTGGAGGTCGGGTTTATCACCTTGAAAATATCTGCGGCCCAGGAGGTACCAACTCAAATGTTAAACAAGAAGGTATTAACTTTTGGTATGATCGGGTAAATGCACGTAGCAACTTTTATAATAAAGGCGTAAAACATAAATGGGCTGAATATAAAATAAGTGTTCATCATATGTTGTGGCCCGTACCCGCAAATGCTATTAACACCAACATTAAAGGGGTCATTAATCAAAATGTTGGTTACCCTGGGGCGGAAAGAAATGTTGCACCGCTTATTGTTCCTGAGGAAGGAACGGTATTGGGACCCCAGTAAGATAATTTAGTTAAGTAAATGAAAGTGTCTTCTACATTTGTCTTGAACAAACATAGAAAACACTTTCATTTTGTCATTCCGATTTTGAGCACCTGAGAAGAAATGAATCCTATTCTTATTAGAAGATATCCCGACTATCCCGAGAAGTGATTTACCGATGGTATCTCTTTGCGAAACGATTAATCAACAATAAACCGGCGATAAATCCGCCGATATGGGCGGCATAAGCTACACCTCCCGCCTGCTCCCCTCCTAGTGTGCCCAAACCATTACTTAATTGAAACAGGAACCATAAGCCAATAGCCACGAAAGCTGGTACCGAAAACACAAAAAGCAACATCCAGATAAAAATGCGCTTATGCGGAAAGAGCACCATATAGCCCGCCAAGACAGCTGAAATAGCACCAGAAGCTCCCAAGCAAGGGGTCAATAAATTCTGACCGAAAAAAAGCGTACTAAAAACATGACTTAACCCGCTCAATACTCCACATAATAGGTAAAAAAGAAGGTAGTTAAAATGGCCTAAACGATCTTCTACATTATCACCAAAAATCCATAGATAGAGCATATTCCCACCTAAATGCACTAAACCTCCGTGCATGAACATACCCGTTATCAAGGTCAGTAAAACAGGAATGGGTGTGGGTTGTAAGCCTGGCATTTCGAATGATTGCCCTGAAAGCGGATCCACTATCGCTTGATTATCCGTAACGATATCGTGCCCACTGATTATCTCTGCTGGAATAATGGCATAAGAGAACGTAAAATGAACATTGTAGCCAAGCTTTTGCAGAAAAACAAAAACCACAATATTGGTTACAATTAATATATAATTAATGAAAGGGAATGAACGTCTATCACGATTATCGTCTCCAATAGGTAACAGCATACAATAGTATATTAGTCGGACGAATATACCTTTTTTATCCTAAATACTTCTGCCATAGGCAATGAAGACACACATCAAAAAGAGAATGGCATTGGTAAGTATATTTTTAGGCTCGTTTCTCCGATAATGAATAAGTGCCGCTGGAATCATAATGATAGCTAAGCAAATTGCGGAAATTACGGTCAACACAGGAAATAGATGCAACAAAGATGGAAGAATAAGCCCCATGCTTCCTAAAATTTCTGATCGTCCGATAAAGCGAATCAGTGTAAGCGGTAATCCTTCTACACCTGTTTGCCCGCGTTCAACAAGCTTTCTTTCTGAATAAATAGATTTATTTATTCCTGAATACAAAAAGGTAATGGCAACGATAAATTGAAGTATCCAAAGTATTCCGTTCATACAACTATTCTTTATGCAAAGAACGGGATACGCTATACCATTTCCTTTGATATTTATCAAAAAATCAAATCTGTGAACGAATACGGCTCAAGGTTTCCGGTGTAACACCGAGATAAGAAGCAATCATTCCTAAGGGAACCCGCTGAATAAACGTTGGGTGCGTCGCCATGAGTGTTTGGTAACGTTGCAGCGCCGTTGCAAAATGTAAATCATCAAATTTTTGCTGTAACTGTATTAAGCCAAAGCTCACCAACTGCCGTACAAAGTTTTCAATATCGTGATGACGATAGCACAATATCTCCAAATCATCATGATGAATGGAAAAAAGAACGGATGGTTCCAACGTTTCAATAATGCGTCTATCTGGCTTTCGGTTAATGAAACTAATAATGGAGCAAGCAAAGGAACGTTCATCACTGATCCAATCAGTAACCTCCTTACCATCCTTTAGATAATATGTTCTTGTTAAGCCTTGATCAATAAAATAAAGAAAATTGCAAACAGTGTCTTGCTTTACCAGTATATGGCCCTTTGGGATGATTAATTCTTTTAGACGGGAAGTAAGCGCCGCCTTGCTCTCCATAGACAACTTCGTGTATTGTGCGACTGTCGAAAAAAAATTATCCATAAAATCCCAATTGATGCATTATTGTAATATTATATCAAGTATCTTAATATAAGAAGCGATCAATCAAACTTAGATAAATTGCCCTGGTCTATCAAGAACTCTTTTATACGTAGCAGAAATATAAAGCAATGGCATAATAGATTTCATCTATGGAGTATAAAATTATTTGATTGGTAATTGATTGAGAAACAGCCTACATTTATCCTAAACAAGGAAGATCATAGATCGCCAAGATTAAATCTTACCACAAATTTTAAAAAACATGGAAAACAACGCAAATGACATCGGTAAATGCCCCTTTCACAACGGCAGTCTAAAACATAATGTTGGTGGTGGCGGTACAAGGAACCGTGACTGGTGGCCAAATCAACTGAAATTAACTATTTTGCACCAGCATTCGTCTTTATCAAATCCAATGGATGCGGCATTCAACTATGCGGAGGCCTTTAAAAGTCTCGATTTAGAAGCCGTCAAAAGAGACCTTCATGCACTGATGACGGACTCTCAGGATTGGTGGCCAGCAGATTTTGGGCACTATGGTCCCTTGTTTATCCGTATGGCTTGGCACAGCGCAGGCACGTATCGTGTAGGCGACGGCCGTGGTGGTGCCGGAGGAGGTCAACAGCGCTTTGCACCACTAAATAGCTGGCCAGACAATGTGAGCTTGGATAAAGCACGGCGATTACTTTGGCCGATCAAACAAAAATATGGCCGTAAAATATCTTGGGCCGATCTATTAATCCTTACCGGCAATGTAGCACTCGAATCAATGGGTTTCAAAACATTTGGGTTTGCCGGCGGGCGTGAAGATACCTGGGAACCTGAAGAAGATGTCTACTGGGGTTCTGAAACTACGTGGCTGGGCGGCGATGTACGTTATGCACGCGGTTCAGAAGGGGTAAAAGAAAACCACGGCGTACTCGTATCTGATGATGATGCCGATGGAAAGATACATTCCCGCGATCTGGAAAAACCATTAGCGGCGGTACAGATGGGACTCATCTATGTAAATCCAGAAGGCCCAGATGGTAATCCTGATCCCCTTATTGCTGCTAAAGACATTCGAGACACCTTTGGCCGTATGGCTATGAATGATGAAGAGACCGTAGCATTAATAGCCGGTGGACATAGCTTTGGTAAGACACATGGCGCCGCACCAGCAACCCATGTAGGGAAAGAACCCGAAGCAGCCGATTTAGAAATGCAGGGACTTGGTTGGCATAATAGCTACGGTGCTGGCAAAGGTGCAGATACCATTACCAGTGGCTTGGAAGTTACTTGGACGAAAACCCCAACCCAATGGAGCAATAACTTTTTCGAAAACCTGTTTGGTTTCGAGTGGGAATTAACGAAGAGTCCTGCAGGCGCACATCAGTGGGTAGCAAAAAATGCGGGGAATATGATCCCTGATGCTTTTGATGCTTCAAAACGACATGCGCCTACCATGCTAACAACCGACCTATCGCTAAGATTTGACCCTATCTACGAAAAAATATCCAGACACTTTTTAGAAAATCCCCAAGCATTTGCAGATGCCTTCGCTCGCGCATGGTTTAAATTAACCCATCGTGATATGGGACCGCGTGCCCGTTATTTAGGGCCTGATGTTCCAGAAGAAGAACTGCTTTGGCAAGATCCCATTCCCGCACTTAACCATACGTTAATTGATGCCGACGATATAGCTAACTTAAAAGCACAACTATTAGCTTCCGGATTAAGCATATCCGAATTAGTGGCTACCGCTTGGGCTTCAGCTTCTACATTCCGCGGATCCGATAAGCGTGGTGGCGCCAATGGGGCTCGTATCCGTTTAGCCCCACAAAAAGATTGGCCAGTAAACAATCCCAACCAGCTTGCTAAGGTGTTGCAAACACTAGAAAATATTCAGAGAGAATTTAATGCAGCACAAGTGGGCGATAAAAAGGTATCGTTGGCTGATCTCATCGTGCTAGCTGGCAGCGCCGCTATTGAAAAAGCAGCACAGCATGCTGGGCATACCCTTACCGTTCCATTCACCCCAGGTCGTATGGATGCGTCGCAGGAGCAAACCGATGTAGAATCTATGGGTTTTCTAGAACCAGCAGCTGACGGTTTCCGAAACTATCGCAAAGCGAGGTATACGGTATCTACGGAAGAGCTACTAATCGATAAAGCGCAGCTATTGACGCTTACAGCACCTGAACTAACGGTGTTGATTGGTGGTATGCGCGTGTTAGACACCAACTTCGATGGTTCGAAACATGGTGTTTTTACACAACGTCCAGGCCACTTAACCAATGACTTCTTTATCCATTTACTCGATATGCGTACTGCGTGGAAAGCTGCTTCAGAGGATAGAGAACTTTATATAGGCAATGACCGCGCTACCGGCCAACCCAAATGGACCGCTACGCGCGCGGATTTGGTGTTTGGTTCTAACGCAGAGTTGAGAGCGCTAGCAGAAGTGTATGGAAGTGCCGATGCAGCCGATCAATTTGTTAGAGACTTTGTAGCCGCTTGGGTTAAAGTAATGAATTTAGATAGATTTGATCTGACGTAGATCGTTATTCATCGTTTCTCCCACCATTTTTCCCAAACGTTATTCGTATCATTTAGGTTTACTTTTTCTCCGATTTTTGGTGTTGTTATGGGAATATCGGCCGCTTCGGCAAGTAAGGATACTTGCTGAAGCGGTTCATACCAAGGATGTTGTGCTAATTTAAATTTAGAATGATGTACAGGAATAAAGTTTCTAGCTTTTAATTCCTGCACTTCTTCAATGACTTCATTAGGTAGCGAATGGATATAGGGCCATTTTTCATTGTATTGACCACATTCTAAGATAGCCCAGTCAAAAGGGCCGAATTGGTCGCCAATCGCTTTAAAATGAGGTCCATGACCACTATCACCTCCAAGAAATATACTTTTGGTGGACGTTTGCAAGACAAAAGATGTCCAAAGGGAAATATTTCTAGCGAAAAGTCGACCGGAAAAATGCCTGGCAGGAGTTAACGTAACCTTTAAGCCATCTTCTAATTCGACATTTTCGTACCAGTTTTTCTCGATGAGCTTCGTTTTATCCCAGCCCCAATATTCAAAATGCTGAGCTACACCCAAGCCGCAAATCACCTTGTGAACCTTAGGTTTCAGTTGTTGTATGGTTGGATAATCTAAATGATCCCAATGGTCATGCGATATCAATAAAACGTCTATCTGTGGCATATCATCCGCTCGATAACGATTTGAACCGGAAAAGGCTTTTACAGCACTCTTTAGTGGCGACGCATTTCCACTAAATACGGGATCTATCAAAAATTTCCAACCATCTACTTGAATGAAATAAGAACTATGGCCAAACCAAACTAATACATCTTCGTTCGATTTTAAGTTCTTTAAATCTGTATATACAGCCGGAATGGAATGCTTAGGCTCCGTATCAGCATGCTTGCCAAAGAAATTCCAGAGTACTTTTAGCATACTTTCGCCTTCTAGTAATGCAGGCGTCGTAATCAGATTTTGAAATTGTCCATTTTTATAATTGGAAAGCGTGTTAAAATATGCTTTCCGATAAGAATCAGGTGACTGACCATATTTTTTGTTTAACCCCATTATTCAAAAGTATCTTTCTCCCTTCAAACTTAGTTAAATTTCCTTTATAAAAACAAGCTCATGATGGCAGAGAAGAGATCCGTACTTTCAGGTGCATGCAGGATTAGCTAATGAGATGCTGATATTTCTTCCAATGATCGCCTATTACCAATAAATTGATCAAAAACAGGATACCGGCAATTATCAATCCAGACGGCATATAAATCGCATTATGCAAAACAATGCCCACCATCACCGGTAGGATGACAATAGCGCCCAATGCCCTGGTTTTAGGAAGTATGAATAACAAGCCGCCGACAGCCTCAATAGCACCGACCAGCGGTAGCAGCCACTTTATCTGCATCATGGCTTCGCCTACCTTCGCTATTTCACCTTCCATCGGTGGAACAGGCATATAATGAAAAAATTTATCTAAGCCAGCGTTCATAAACATCAAGCCAAATAATACGCAGAGGATTGTTTTTATGATTTTCATGTTTATTGATTTATTAAAAGGTTAACGAGTTACAATCGGTTAAATTTTTCAATTTTAATCAACTTCCGTTGATATGATAGATGGTAACAAAAGTAGTAAATTATTTTTTGCAAATAGATGAGAAAAATGGCAAAAACAGGGGGAAGTTGTGACAAGATTTAATGAATGAAGAACAATTATCGCATCATTTTTTTGGGCGTACAGCTTCCGCTTGCACGGTAATTGTTTTATACTGACTGCTTCTTACTTCGTTGACAAGCTGAATCACCAATTCAACCAGCTCTTGCTTAAATACGGTTGCATCATAGGTTCCCTTTTCTACCAAGCGCAACTTTCTTTCCCAAACACCGGTAAGTTCCGGACTCTTTAACAATTCGTTTTTTATGGTATCAATTAATTCCATGCCTGTTTGCGTGGCAATCAATTTTCGTCCCTTCTTTTCAATATACTTACGTCTAAATAGTGTTTCAATGATATTCGCCCGTGTAGATGGCCGTCCGATACCGTTTTCTTTAAGTAACTCGCGCATTTCCTCATCATCCACTTGTTTTCCGGCGGTCTCCATCGCCCGTAAAAGGGTGGCTTCGGTATATGCTTTTGGAGCTGTCGTTCTACCCTTGTGGATAAATGGCTCGTGCGGCCCAGACTCCCCCGCTTCAAATAGCGGAATTTCCTGTTCTTCTTTATCGGCTTTATCTCCCTTTTTCTCTTTCGGATAAAGCGCACGCCAACCTGGTTCAAGAATCTGCTTACCTGTGACACGGAATGGGATGGTGCCCACCTTGCCTTCTATCGTTGTATTGGATATTTTGCATTCCGGATAAAATGCCGCAATAAAACGTCGGGCAACTAAATCGTATATGCGTTTTTCTGTTAGTGGCAAGCTGTCTGGGCATATTTCCGTGGGAATAATGGCATGGTGGTCGCTCACCTTGGCATTGTCAAAAATGGATTTATTTTTATCGATGGGATTTTCTAAAATTACCGCCGTATAGGAAGCATAGTGCTTCATGCTAGCTAATATATGCGGCACTTGCGGAAAAATATCTTCCGATAAATAGGTGGTATCTACCCGAGGATAAGTAACCCATTTTTTCTCGTACAGGCTTTGAATATTGGTAAGGGTTTCATCCGCAGAAAATCCATATTTTTTATTAGCGTCTACCTGCAAGGAGGTTAGATCATAGAGGCGCGGATTTTTTTCTCTACCTTCTTTCGTTTCGGCCGATAGGATTTCGAAAAGGTGCTGTTGGAGATAAGCCAGTCCCTTATCCGCCCGCTCTGCCGACTTCAGTCGTTCTATTTGAGCGGTAAAAATGGTTTCCCGATACGTGGTTTTTAATTCCCAATAGTCTGTAGCTTTAAAGGCGTTAATTTCTTTTTGTCGCTCAACCAACATCGCCAATGTGGGGGTTTGTACCCGTCCAATAGACAAAACGGTTTTATACGCACCGTATTTGGTGGTAAATAAGCGGGTAGCATTAATTCCCAGCAACCAATCGCCAATAGCTCTAGCGCTACCAGCAGCATAAAGTCGCTCATAATCTTCGGCCGATTTAAGGTTATTAAAACCTTCCCGAATGGCTGTCTCTGTCAGCGATGAAATCCATAGCCTTTTCATCGGTACCTGACAACGGGCTTTAAGTAATACCCATCGCTGAATAAGTTCCCCCTCCTGCCCCGCATCACCACAATTAATCACTTCTTCGCAGGTGGCAACTAAACGTTCGATAACCTTGAATTGCTTTTCTATGCCTTTATTTTCAATTAGCTTTATGCCAAAGGTAGGTGGAATAATGGGCAAGAGCTCCAGACGCCAAGATTTCCATTCGGCTGCATAGTCGTGCGGTTCTTTCAAGGTGCAAAGATGTCCGAAAGTCCATGTCACCTGATAACCATTCCCTTCGTAATAGCCATCCTTACGAACAGTCGCGCCAATTACCTGGGCAATATCTTTGGCTACACTCGGTTTCTCTGCTATACAAACTTTCATACGGGCACCCTATTCTGGGCTGGCGAATTTCGGAAAAATGTCATTACCATGAAAGAAAAAAACCATGTTAATCTCCGCTAATTTTATTAGCTTTGTTATAAAATTATTAGCAATACAAGGGCCATTTGCCCGTAACCAGCGGGCAACTAAACGAAGGTAGGAATGATAAACAAAGCTAACGTAACCAACGCAAGCATTGAATCAGCAGGTTTACCAAAAGATTATAAACAGGCTATTGCCGAGTATATCTGGAACGGTTTTGACGCAAAAGCCTCAAGCGTACGTATTCACTTTAAAGCCAATAAATTAGGCTATCTCGACCAAATAACCATCGAAGATAATGGCGAAGGCATTCCTTATGAGACGCTTCATGCATCATTTGGTAATTTTCTTGATTCGTTGAAAAAAAGAACATTCCAACGTTCGTCATACACGAAGGGGAAAAAGGGAAAGGGGCGTTTTTCCTTTTCCTTGTTTGCAACACGGGCTACTTGGAGAACAGTTTACCGACATGACAACAAGCTGTTGGCTTATCAGGTAATGATGGAGCGCGATAGAAAAGATGAATATGAAGACACTGCTAAAAAAATCTCGAAAAAGAACAGCACAGGCACATCGGTAACCTTAGCAGGAATTTTTGGCATTACAGCTTCTTCTTTAACCCATCAAACTTTTTTTGATTACCTAGCGGCAGAATTTGGCTGGTTTCTTTTTCTGAATAAAGACAACGGTTATACCTTATCACTTCAGGAAAAACCGCTTGATTATAGCCATCTGATCTTGGAAAAGGATATGGTACAATGGTCCATATCAGGAAGAGCAGGAAACACCTACACCTTTAAGGTAACCTACCTACGCTGGAGTGATCATATTGGCGACAAGTATTATTACTACTACTTAAATAGTGATAAAATAGAGGTAGCAAAAGACTTGACAAGTTATAACAACAATGCCATCGATTTTCACCACAGTGTTTACGTTGAATCGTCTTTCTTTGACGCATTTGATCAAGGAACGGTGGATGATGGTATACACGACAATCTTTTTAGTCAACTCAGTCATCATCTAATTTTTAAAAAGCTCAACACAGAATTAAAACAACTACTTCATCGAAAACAAAAAAAATACATCAAAGAAAGAGCTGCTGATGAACATCTGTTAACCATTGAAAAGAATGGCTCACTCCCCCACTTTTCCAACAACAGGTATGATCAAGAACGTAAAAAGGACTTGTTATTGGTGGTGAAAGAGCTTTATTGTGTTCAACCTAAAATCCTTAAAGGGTTAAAGCAAGAGCAGGAAAAAACATTCATTGGTTTTTTGAATTTATTATTGGACACCGATGAACGGGAAAATATCTTGACCATTGTAGAACAGGTAACCCGTCTCAGTACAACCGAGCGGGAAGAACTGTGCCTTGTACTCAAAAAAACCAACTTTTCCAGAATCGTTGAGACCATAAAATTGATAGAAAATCGCTTTAAAGTTATTGAACTGCTCCGAACATTGGTGTTTGATCTCAAAAGATTTACGACAGAAAGAGACCATATCCAGCGCGTCATTGAAGAGAACTATTGGCTTTTTGGCGAACAATATCATCTCGCTTCTGCCGATAAGCATTTCGAGTACTTGCTTTCGGCCTACCTTTTTATTATCGATGGCATAGAAACAAAACAACGCATCAATTACCATTGGAAAAGAAGGCCTGATATCTTTCTGTGTAGAAAAAACACTGTTCCAGACCGCGTGGATAACGAATACCAATTGGAGGAAAATATTATGGTTGAACTGAAACGTCCTACCGTTACTTTGGGAAAGGAACAGCTTCGTCAGGTAGATGATTATTTAGACCTACTTATGAAAGAAGATCAGTTTAATAGCCAAACACGGACATGGAAGTTTTATCTCGTTAGCAACAAGATTGATGCGTATATGGAAAAGCAATATGCTGCATTTAAGGATAAGGGCAAAAAATTTCTTGTCCACCAGTCGGGCAGATACGAGATTTTTGCATTGACATGGGACGACCTTTTCCGGACTTTCGAAATCAAACACAATTATTTATTAGATAAACTGGAATTCGACAAAAACGCTATCCAAGAAGAATTACAACTCAAAAACATTACATTAGATCGGTCTTCTTCAGATAAGGTAGCTAGCCAAACGATGACTATTTAAACAGGCCAATTAATATATGTCCAGATACGCCCTTTTAATAGGAAATGACATTAACAACCTATCTCCTGGCAGGAGTTGGAAAGCGCTTTTAGCGGATATAAAAGCACATTTTCGTGTAGCGTCCATCCAAAATGAAGACAAGCCTTTTCCGATGTTATATGAAGAAATATTTCTAGGGGCCATAGCCAATGGTTCGATTGTAAAGGAGATTACGTTAAAAGCTTTCATTGCCGAGCGGGTATCTCGTATTATAAGCAATGAAATTCATGAGGCCATTCGGGAGCTTCCTGTTTCGCATATTATGACCACCAATTATGAATTTTCTATAGAGGGCGCGGTTCCGAAAATCAATAACGGTATCATCAAAGAAACCACGTATAGCATCTTTCGGAGGTATGAGCTTCATCACAAAACATTCTGGCATATTCACGGCGATTGCAAGCATCCAAACTCCATTAACTTGGGTTATGAGCATTATTGCGGCCAACTTCAAGGAATGCGAAGCTATACCGTTTCTGGCACCAACTATAGTTCAACCGAAGTCCTAAAAACATCCCTTATTAGACGGCTTGCTCAAAAAAAACCGTTAAACAATCAATCATGGATAGATCTTTTTTTCACTCAGGATATATACATCTTGGGGTTATCCTTAGACTATGTCGAATCAGATTTGTGGTGGTTGCTTACCTATAGGGCGCGCAATAAATTTTACCGGAAAAGTGGATTTATAAGGAATCGAATCCACTATTTTATTCCAAAAACCTATACAGAAAAAGCTGCCGGAAAGCTGGCGCTTTTAAAGGCGAACGATGTTCATGTCCATGTGATAGATCAGCCATCTAAAAGGCACTATTATCAGGAAATATTAGAGAAGATCAGGCAAGACGGACGCTAAGTGTATACGAATACTAAGATAACGATGGCTATTCACTTCGGGGATCATTTTTTAAGGGCATTTTTGCACATCGTATAACCTCGAGTATTGGGCAACCAAAATCTGACACGATCTTGCCTTCCAATAAATACAAGCCATTACCTAATAAGGGATATTGACTTAACGATTGAGGAAAGTGCACCGTGTCAAAAAAGTTCCCGTGGCAGTCAAAAAAAGTTCCAAATTTCATCCGCTGCCTATTTTTTGTCCGCGCATCTTTATCGCATACAAAATCACCCACCATACGGACGTTTTTTCCTTCATTAGCCAACATATCTGCCGCTTGCACATCCCCTCGATAAGTAGCCCGTGCAAGATCAAAAAGGCTAGCCGAAACCGGAAAGCCAATCAACTCTAACTCGTCATAGATATCCTCGAGCACCGACGAATCCAGTTTTGGCAATATCGGTTTCCTTGACTGGTTTTCAAATAGTGAAGCCTTATTCATAGACCATTTACGGCTAGCATGTAACAGATGTGCTTCCCACAACAATTCCTTTTTGCCCATTCCCGTAAAGCGAAAAGCACCACATCGTATCAGGACAAGAAGTTGTTCCAACCCTGCCCCAGTACGTAGTACAAAGTTTTCTAAACTAGTATAATCGCCATATTGCGCACGCGCTAGGGGTATACGTTCGGCTAATTCCTGCTCCAAGTTTAATAAGCAGTCAAACCCCAAATAGATATCCTTTCCATCAATTGTCGTATTCATCGCACTTTTATTCACACAGGGCAGGCAAACATTTCCTCCGGCCTTCTTGGCCTCCATTACATATACCTTCCGGTTATAAAAGCCACCGTAATTATTGAGCACTGCTACCATAAACTCTAATGGGTAATAAGTTTTTAGGTACAAGCTCTGATAGCTTTCTACGGCAAAGCTTGCGCTATGCGCCTTATTGAAACTGTAGCCCGCAAAAGATGCCATTTGCCTCCATACTTCCATCGATACCTCTTCCGGATAGTGCATCGCTGTACAATGATTAAAGAACTTATCCTTAATTTCCAACAGGTGGTCAACATGCCGGTATTTGCCACTCATCATTCTACGCAGCACATCCGCATCTGCCAAATCCAGTCCGCCAAAATAGTGTCCTATTTTCATGACATCTTCCTGGTATACCATAACGCCATACGTTTCCTTCAATTGCTCTTTAAATGTCGGATGCGGGTACACTACCTTTGAGGGATCATGATGGCGCTCAATATAAGCCTTCATCATCCCACTGCTCGCTACACCTGGACGGATAATGGAAGAAGCCGCCACTAAGGTTAAATAATTGTCGCAACACAATTTCGTCAACAGCTGCCGCATAGCCGGACTCTCAATATAAAAACAACCAACGGTATTGGCCGATTGTAGCTGCGCTGCAATGTTAGGATCATTAAAAAATCGGTTGGGGTTATCTGTAGCAATAACTTCCCCCTTATTTTCCTTAACAATTTCCCGACAATCTTTTATATGTCCTATACCTCTTTGAGAGAGGATATCGAATTTCTCAAAGCCAATATCTTCGGCAACGTACATGTCAAATTGTACTGTAGGTAAACCTTTCGGTGGATAATCGAGCGCAACATAACGGGTAAGCGGTTCTTCAGCAATCAGTACGCCAGACGCATGAATGGTACGCTGATTAGGGAAATCTTCCATTTGTTTAGACACCGAAAGAATCATATCGGTAACTTCATTTTTATTAAGCATATGCTGCGGCTCGTTTACCAGTCGATCAATTTCTCTTTTAGGTAATCCGTACACTTTGCCTAACTCTCGGATAATTGATCGGCTACGGAAAGTACTCATTGCGCCCATTAATGCAACATGACCATCTGGATAGTTCTCAAAAATATAACGGTATATATCGTCACGCTCATTCCAACTAAAATCAATATCAAAATCTGGTGGTGATTTACGTTTCGGATTGAGAAAACGTTCAAAATATAGATCGAGCGCTATAGGATCCACATCGGTAATACCTAAGCAATAGGCAACTACAGAATTTGCTCCGCTCCCACGCCCAACATAATGAAAAGAACGGCTTCTGGCATATCGACATATATCATCCGTTATGAGAAAATAACTGGAAAAATTCAGGTTACGAATAATATCCAATTCTTTTAACACACGCATTTTAGCCTCCCCATCCGTGTGTTGGTACCGCTGGATAAAACCATCCATTGTATATTGGTATAGCAGTTGCTGATCTTCACCGTTACTAGCGGTAAAAGTGGCCTTGTTTTTTACCTTTTTGAAATCAAAATTAAAAGAACAACTTTCCAGGAGGCGGCAAGTGTTATGTATCAATTCTGGAAATCGACTGTATCGGTTAAGTAATTCCGTTTTGGTCAACAATACCTCATCCGGTCTCCCCACTTGCCGGTGTTCTAGCTGTGAAATCAATACATTATGGTCTATCGCACGTAGTTGGGTATGTAGTTTATAATCCGTTTTTTCATAAGAGACGGTTTGGAGCACCACATATTTTTTTTTACCAAATAGCCTATTAAATGCCATGCGATTCAAATCTGATGGACGCACGCCAATATATTCATTTTCGCGCAGCAACTGGGGTAGGTTTCCGCCAAACGGATAAACGATATAGGCGTTGTCAAATGCAGGAGCTATCTCAGGGAGCGTTGTTTTTTCCCGATTTGCTTTGGTTATCCATGCATTGAGTTCTTGAAATCCCAACTCATTCCGGGCAATCCCGATGTAAAGCAAGTCGTTTCCGTTTCGAAATTCCATTCCCGCAAAGCCATTAATACCGGCTTCCCGACAAAGCCGAATAAAATCCAGTACACCCGAACTGTTGTTAATATCGGTAAGGACGGCCGTATCGTATCCATTAGCGCGAATACGCTCTATAAGCTGCTCCAAGCTTAGCGTACCATAACGCAGACTAAAATAACTATGGACATTTAGCAACATGATCTTCTACTTGATAATCCTTTCCAGAAAATCCCCGTACAATGGATGTAGCACCAAACCGCATCCTAATCCGGTCCAAGGCATGAGCAAGATTAAGATCTTCCAACGTATCGTTAAAAAGGTCAGTTTGGTAATTACCGGTAATCAGATGACTAAATTTAACGCCGATGAGCCGGATAAGCATTCTACGGCTATAGAGTTTATTAAAAAGCTCCAGCACTTTTCCGGAAATGACCCGTTCAGATGAGGTATAAGGAACTTTAATTTGCATGGTATGGGTATCAAAATTGGAATACCGTATTTTTAGCGTAATACAGCCTGTAAGTTTACCTTCCCTTCGCATATCGAAGCAAAGTTCATCTACCATCGAAAGCATCGTTGCACGAAGTATGTCTATATTTATGGTATCTTGCTGATAGGTCGTTTCCTTACTCATACTCTTTTGTTCACGGAAGGGTACTACCGGCGTAGTATCTAACGCATTTGCTTTTTTCCAAATGGACACACCACTTTCTCCCAATACACGCTGCATGGTAAAAACCTCCATCTGCTGTAGCGTAAGGATTTTAGAGACACCCATATTTCGTAGTATGGTATAGGTTTTATCGCCAATCATGGGGATTTTACGAATACTAAGCGGGGCCAAAAAGCCTTTTTCTGTGCCAAAGTCTACTTTTCGTTCTCCACAAGGTTTAGCCGTTCCGGTGGCAATTTTACTTACCGTTTTGTTAATCGACAGGCCAAAGGAAATAGGTAAACCCGTTTCCTTTATAATCCGTTGACGTAATTCCTGACTCCATTTCCAACAACCAAAGAATTTATCCATTCCACTGATATCGAGGTAATGTTCATCAATAGAAGATTTCTCGACTAGCGGTGCTTTTTCCTCAATAATTTCTGTAACAACATTGGAATACTTACTATACATATCATGATCGCCCTTAACCACAATAGCTTGTGGACAAAGGCGTAGGGCAAGTTTCATGGGCATTGCTGAGTGTACACCAAACTGTCTAGCTTCGTAGCTGCATGAAGCCACTACGCCTCTGTCGGAGCTTCCACCTATTAGAATTGGTTTACCCTTTAGCTTATCGTTGCGCAATCGCTCTACAGAAACGAAAAAAGTATCCAGATCACAATGAATAATATGCCTTTCCATTTTTATTAGCTTACGCTATAATATACTAATTTTAATAGCAAATATACTAATAATTATAGCACAAAAGCAAGAAAGATATTTTGAAATTGATTGCCTAGCTTTATCTTGTCACTTTCTTCCGAAGAAAGTAACCAAAGACTCACCGCTTCAAAATTTACAAGAACAGCAGTGCATCCCACTACTAATTCGTAAATTTTGGAGGCGGCATTTTCGAAAACCGAAGGTAGGTGCTCTGCTTTTTTAAGGTATTTAAGCTCCTTCGTGGCCTGCGGAAGAAAGTGAAAACAATTTAAAAGATAGACTAGAGCGAACCTTTTACTTGTTCGAAAGTCTTACCAATGCTATTTCCAAGGAAGGCACAAAATTAATATGTCCGGATTTATTACTTTCGTAAATAAAATCCTGCACGCTTTTGTTTGAGTAAGCAGAAAAGTCGCCTATAACAGCTAATCTCACACGGTAATTTGAAAATTTTTGAAGAATTTCACCTGCTATTCCGTTCTTTAAATTAAAAAATTCAGGTATTAGGTTCCTTTCATACATCGCTATACTGTCAAAGCCCTGGTAATACAAATTACCCAACAAGTCTAGTCCATCTTCGGCAGATCGAACGATTATTTCTGGAGAAACAACTTCCGCAATTTTTATGTCATTGATAACGTGAGTTTTGGTTTGCATCGTACAGGGAAAATGTATTATAAAATCTTTTTGCAGGTAACGAGCAGTTTGTCATGATGATAGATAAGCAGGTTTCCCGCTTTATCCACGACATAACTGTCTTCCGGACTGTCGGCACTGATATAACGGTCGCCATGCTTCACCAATTCGGTTGCCGTTGGTTGAATAACCGGTTGATCACTTACCTGTAGTTTTTCGCCCTTAAAAGCAACCGGCTGTATCACCACCCGTTTCTTATCCGTAATGACCTGATAGGCGATCTTTGCACCATCGGGTGTCTTGATCTCTTCATCGTACCACACACCTAGCAGATAGGTGGAATCAGGAGTTGCAACGTTCATTACATCTTTATTACCAATAGGCAAGCTCGTGGTATCCGTTTTTTGTTTAGTGGCAGTTGATGACGGTTCTTGCTGACAAGATGAATTCACCAAAGCCAATCCGATGAACAAAGCGGCTGAAAAAATCTGTTTTATATACATAGTTACCCTATAAAGATGCCCAAAATACCCAAAAAGCCTCAACTATCCAATTTTACCGTCTATAAAGCAACAAAAGCCCTGCTTTTGGGAAGCAAGGGCCTTTGTTATATAATCAACCTAAACCTTAATCTATAAACGTAGCTTTTTACATTTTGTTTTATAACATGCTATTTTTTTTCGAGTGGGAAATACAGGGCTCGAACCTGTGACCCCTACCTTGTCGAGGTAGTGCTCTGAACCAACTGAGCTAATTTCCCTTAGAGGCTGTTTAAATTGGTATGGTTACGTTTTTTATAGGTGAATTTTAAACAGTCTCTTCATGTGCCACAAAAATAAATCTTTTATCGTTATTGGAAAATCATTTTGATAATTTATTTTCATTAGCGTCTTGCTGTCGATCTCCATCGTCCATCCTTGAATGCATTTCGGCAATTCACCGCGCACATCTTTTTCACGGTAAGGGATACGCTTTAGGTGTCGTGCTTGGCCCATCAACCGTAAGCTTTCCCTGCTTGTCGATATGCAACTCATCGATAAACACCACACGTTCATTACCTGTGGCCTGAGTACGTCCATGGTATACACAAAACTGCTTACCATTAGGAGCAAACACCACACTGTTATGGCCTGTACCGCTAACGTCCCCGCCTTTGTCGGTATTTCTTTCCAGCACCGGATTATTATCTGCTTTCCTGAATGGTCCCAAAGGACTTTTAGCCGTAGCATATCCAACGGCATAATATGCACCAGCAAAATGGTTGGCAGAGTACATCATATAATAAACATCACCTACCTTAAACGCAAAAGATCCTTCTGTCCATCGTCGGTTTACCTCTTTAGCCGTCACAGAACGACTCTCCCATTCGCTCTGTTTATCATCCATCGTTACCGGTGGGCGTAAAAGCAACTGCGGTTCACCCATCACACCACTAAAATCTGGTTTTAACTCTACACCATACACCCAGCTTTCCTCTATTTCGTTAAACCAGCCTTTTTCTTGTGCCCATTGGGCCACTTCACTTTTTACTGGATGTTTATAACAACACCTCGAATAATACAGATAAATACGTCCGTCTGCATCAAACAAAACATTAGCATCAATAATGGGATAGCCAGGGTCAAATATCGGTCTATCTAGGATATCCCTAAATGGTCCCGTCGGTTTATCTGCCACGGCTACGCCAATCTTAAAATTTTCTTGTTCTTGGTGCGGATTAACTTTCCATTGCGCACTGTAAAAAAGATAAAACTTGCCATTCCTTTTGTATACTTCCGGAGCCCAAAACGAATGGATACCCCAAGCTTCTGCATGGTTTCCATAATACACTTGCCCTTCGTATTTCCAGTTAACCATATCTTTGGAAGAATACGCTGAGAAGCCATCTTTAGCCCCTCCTCCTGTGCCATACATGTAGTAGCACTTGGCAGCATCATCGTATAAAACATACGGATCACCAAAAGCCACCTGAAGTGGATTTTTATATTTTTTCTTTATTTGGCTATGGGTAACTGTTGGTACAACCAAGGTCAGAACACTCAACCAAATCGCCATTACCATATGTTTTACGTCCATTATGTTGAATCATTTAATCGATTAGCAAACCCCAAATAGAAGGATATTTTTCTTTTACACCAAACACATATTGTCTCAACTTTTCAGAAATATGTATCAATACGTAGTTTGCGTGCCATGCAATCCAAGCTTTATACGTCATATTGAATGAACTGCTGTGGAGTTGTCATTCCACTGCGGTCGAGCTAAACGGTATTTATGCGCTTTGAGTAATTTATCCAACGGTTAAAACCAATCGAATAATTAAGCTTCCTTATTTTCTTTCCTTTTCAGTATTCTGATCGATAATTCGGGGAAACGGATCACTGCTGCCATCCATACAAGTGCTTCTATAACTGCTGGGAATAAAATATCCTGTCCGTGTTGCAAATGTGTAGCGATAGCTCCTCCCAGATAAGAAGTCAAGAGCAATAGCCCCAAGATGCCTGTTCTTGAAAAAAGGAACAACACTACTGAAAGTGCTTCTATAATACCCAAAATGGCATAAGGTTTTGCAGATATACCAAAAGAAGAAGCCATTTGTAAGGCGTGTTCACTACTCCTGATTTTGTCAAACGCAGAGGCCAAAAGCATTAATCCGATAATGCCACTTAATACCCAACCACCTATATTTTTTCTTTTTGTGTTCATGTTTATCGTTTTTATTATTTGCTTGTTATAATGCCATTCCTCCATCTATAAAAAACTCTGCTCCTGTTATAAATGACGAAGAATTATTATCAGACAAATAGACCACCAGTTTTGCAACATCTTCTGGTGTTCCCATTTTTCCTAAGGGTACCTGACCGATCATTTGTCTCTTAATTACCTCCAACGTTGCTTCATCTATTCCAAATTTTGACTGCATTGCTGTGGCTAAATTGTCAATATCAGCCATAACAGACTGGTTAGCAAGAATAGATTTTATACCTGTATCTTCAGATACCTTTTTTAACGCCTCTTCCCTTTTTCCTGTAATCAATACGTTTGCATTCAGGTTTGAAAATGCTTTAGCTGTGGCATAGCCAATTCCGCTATTACCTCCTGTAATTACCACCACTTTGTCTTTTACTAAATTGTTCATATTGTTATTATTTTTAAATGGCTATCGGAAAGTTTACCTCAAAATGCGCCCTTACGTCATATCGAGCGCAAAACACCTTATTCGTCATTCTTAACATAGCTAGGAATCTCATTTTTAAACAGAATCCTCCACTACGGTCTGAATGATGCTATTTACGCGTTTTGGGTCATTTATCTGATAACCATCATTTTTCATTATTTGCTCAAAGTTAGAGCATAATAGTTTACATTTGTAACTAATTACCTAATTGATAGTAGTTACATAAATGTAAGCATATGGAAAACAAGCATGATCAAGAAGATTGCAGCCACACGCATCTAGCCATTCAGGACACGCTATATGTGGTTAGTGGTAAATGGAAACTGGTCATTTTATCCATTTTGGTAAACGATGGAGCAATGCGTTTTGGTGAATTATCCAGAAAGGCGGGCATCAGTCCACGGATTTTGTCAAAAGAACTGCAAGAAATGGAAATGAATAAATTAGTTTCCCGTACTGTATCAAATACCAGACCGATAACCGTAACGTATGGTGCAACCGAATATGCCGACACTCTAAAAGAAGTGATTGATGCTATGATTAAATGGGGGAAAAACCATCGGAAAGCAATAGCAGCAAACTAAGCGATATTAGCATTATCATCATGTAACCTATAAAAGGTGCAAGCCAACAGCCTAAGACGTTTTTGTGAAAGTGCCATCAAAAAAACTCCTGAGCAAGGTATTTGTTATTCACATCAAGGAGTAATCTCCTTCTTGAAAGTAAACTTAACTAACGAAGTAGCATGGCACTTGATCAATATCGGAAGAAAAGGGACTTTAAAAAAACCAGCGAGCCTAAAGCGGGTAAAAGTGTCGATAAAAAACACCTCACTTTTGTTGTACAGAAGCATGATGCCTCCAGGCTGCATTATGATTTCCGGTTGGAAATGGCAGGCGTTCTAAAAAGTTGGGCGGTACCTAAAGGTCCATCGACCAATCCACAAACAAAAAGATTAGCCATGATGGTTGAAGACCATCCGATGGATTATCGGCTATTTGAAGGCATTATTCCCAAAGGGCAGTATGGCGGTGGTACGGTAATCGTATGGGATGAGGGAACCTATGAACCCATCGACGCTATAAAAGGAAAAAAAGCTCAGGAAAAACATCTCCTCGCGCAACTCGCTAAAGGTTCCTTAAAATTCCGGCTCCATGGTCAAAAGCTAAAGGGCGAATACGCCTTAGTGAAAACACAGGGAATGGGTGAAAACAGCTGGCTACTCATTAAACATCAAGATGATTTTGCAAGCAAAAGCGATATCACCAAAAAAGACCAATCCGTACTTTCAGGTAAAACCATAGAAAAGATGGAAAAAAGTAGTGAAAAAATTTGGGAAAACGGCCACGAGCAAAAGAAAGCTGCCGACGAACAGCTAACCGAAGAGGTTACCGAAACGACCGGAGAAAAGAAAACTGATCTTGCAAAATTGCTCAAAAAAGCACCCAAAACACCAGCACCGACCAAAATAAAACCTATGAAAGCTGTTCTAATCGATGAACCTTTTGACGATCCCGATTGGGTATATGAAGTAAAATGGGATGGGTATCGGGCAATAGCCAAAGTGACAAAAGACGATGTACAATTGATCTCCCGTAACAACATCTCGTTTGACAAATATTATCCCATTATTGATTTGCTAAAGGAATGGAAGATCAACGCTATTATCGACGGCGAGCTCGTGGTGTTAAACGATAAAGGCTTGGCAGATTTTGGCGCCCTGCAAAACTGGCGCAGTGAGGCAGACGGGAATCTCGTTTATTATATTTTTGATATCTTATGGTATGAAGGGAAAAACTTGATGGGACTACCTTTAGTAGAACGGCAAGCCATCTTAGCCGATTGTTTACCAAAACACGATGACCGCATCCGGCAGAGTAAAGTATTCGCCGCTAGGGGTATTGATTTTTTTGATGCTGCCGAAGAAGTTGGCCTGGAAGGCATCATGGCCAAAAAAGCCGATAGCCTGTATACGCCAGATGCTCGTTCAAAAGAATGGCTAAAAATTAAAGTACAACGCCGGCAGGAAGTCGTTATCGCTGGCTTTACCCGCAATGAAGGCACTTCCAAAGCATTCAGTGCTCTTATTATGGGGGTGTACGAGGGAAAACAATTGCGTTATGTTGGAAAAGTAGGGACAGGCTTTACCGACAAACTACAACGGGAAATGATGGCACAATTTAAACCTTTAATTACCTCTAAAAGTCCGTTTGCTGTTGACCCCGACGTCGATAAACCTTCCAGATTCCGGCCGCAACGCCTCGGCGCAAAACCGACATGGCTGAAGCCTATGCTCGTGGGTGAGGTAAATTTCGCTGAAATAACCAGTGAAGGCCTGTTCAGGCAAGCTTCTTTTAAAGGTATGCGCAGCGATAAAAAAGCGAAGGAAGTATTACTAGAAACACCTTCAGATACCGAAACGACCGTAGCGGAAGCCGAAGAAAAGCCATCATCTTCCCTAACTAAAGCCCCAAAAAACGAACGGAGAACATTACTCAACCCGCAGGAAGAAACACAGGTCCGTAAGATCAATGGAAAGGAGCTCAAATTTACCCATTTAAGTAAAGTATATTGGCCAGATGATGGTATCACCAAACGGGATATGTTTAACTTTTATTACCAGATTGCCGATTACATCCTTCCCTATCTTAAAGACAGACCTATGTCTTTAAACCGATTTCCAAACGGTATCAACGGGCCAAGTTTTTACCAAAAAGACATTAAGGGTAAAGCACCGGATTGGGTCACCAAAACCTATCCTTATACCACTAGCGAAGGCGAACATAAAGCATATTTGGTTGGCGATGATGAAGCTACTTTGTTATGGATGGCTTCCCTTGGCTGCATCGAAATGAACCCTTGGTTTAGTCGGATACAATCGCCCGATTCGCCAGACTATTGTGTGATTGATCTTGATCCCGATCAAAATACGTTTGAAGAAGTGATTCAGGCGGCGCAGGAGGTAAAAAACGTATTAGATGGCATTCATGTACCCTGTTATCCCAAAACATCAGGCTCCACGGGCATGCACATTTACATACCACTGGGAGCAAAATATTCCTATGAACAATCTCAGCTCTTTGCCAAAGTAATTGTCAGTTTGGTCCATGAGCGTATACCCAATTTTACCAGCCTGGAACGTAAAGTTAAAAGTCGAAAAGGGAAAATGTATCTGGATTTTTTGCAAAATAGACCTGCTGCAACCCTAGCAGGTCCATATTCGTTACGGCCGAAACCGGGTGCAACCGTATCTATGCCCTTACTATGGGATGAGGTTAAACCGGGATTAACGATGCGCGATTTCACCATCCACAATGCCGTAGACCGGCTCAAAGAAACGGGCGACCTATTTAAGGGGGTATTGGCCAAGGGTGGTATCGATCTCCATAAAACCATCCAAGCAGCCCAAGGTATATTAACGAATAGCAGCCATGAATGAATCCTATGATTTAGAACGATTTCTAACCGCACAAGACAAAGATTACGCCATTGCGCTAACGGAGATCAAAAACGGCCAGAAAAAAAGCCACTGGATGTGGTATATTTTTCCGCAAATTAAAGGATTGGGCTACAGCGAGCTATCTCAATTTTACGCTATAAATGATTTACATGAAGCCCAAGCGTATTTGGAACATCCCATTTTAGGCGAACGCTTCATCCACATTTCCAATGAATTATTTAAACTACCCCTTCATGATGCACGCTCCATTTTCGGTTATCCTGATGACCTGAAATTACGATCTTCATTAACATTATTTCAAGCATTGCCCCATACCAATCCGATCTTCCAGAAATTATTAACTAAATTTTTCCAGGGCAAAAAAGATGATCGCACCTTACAAATACTGGCTAATACATCTTAAACACGTTGAAAATCAGCATCCCCCGATCATCAATCCGATTGTCGGTCACTAGCTATGCCAACAATCTATCTCCATTAACCGCATTCGTCAAGCCTTGTTCTTTTGTAGCATCGATATAATTCAGTAATATTGAGGCTATAGACGATATACCCTCGATCTACCTGTATCCATAGGGAAAGCAAAAAAGAGATAGTAAAATGAATAAATTAAGCCCAGATTTACTGAAAACCAAGCAGCATTTTGATATTTTAGATGGATTAAGAGGGGTAGCCGCATTGGCTATTGTCGTTTTTCATTTTATGGAGTGGATTTACACCGATCCCAGCCAAAATGTTATTGGCCATGGCTTCTTGGCAGTCGATTTCTTTTTCTGTTTGTCCGGATTCGTGATCCCCTATGCCTATGATAACCGTATACGACACATCGGTAGGATTGAATTTTTTAAATCCAGACTTATTCGGCTCCACCCTTTGGTTATTTTAGGTGCACTATTGGGTTTATTAGGTTTTTTATTCGATCCCTTTAGTGACCAAGCCAGCACGTATAGCATAGGTAGCATCCTGGCCCTATTTCTCTGCTCCATTTTTCTTATCCCGTTTCCGGTAATGGAAGACCGTGCTTTTAACATTTTTGGTTTGAATGCCCCATCGTGGTCTTTATTTTGGGAATATGTCGCTAATATGATATATGCCTGGATACTATATAAGTTAAACCGACGATATCTTATGTTGTTAACCCTAATTGGTGCCATACTACTCTGTATCGTCGGTTATCGGGCCGGAAATCTATTAGGTGGATGGACTAGAACTAATTTTTGGGACGGTGGCGTACGGATTTTATATTCTTTTTCTGCAGGAATGCTGATTTATCGCTCAAACTGGATTCTTAAAAACCGATTAGGCTTTGTTGGGCTCAGTATATTATTACTAGCTGCCTTCCTGATGCCAAGCTTCTCCTGGAACTGGCTAGCAGAATTATTGGTGGTACTCATTTATTTTCCGTTACTGGTATCTTTAGGTGCGGGAGCAAGCCTTTCACCCAGGTGGAAAGCAACCTGTGTGTTTTCAGGCAAGTTGTCTTATCCGCTTTACATGACACATTATTTTGCCATATGGATCTTTGGCAATTATTACACCCTTCATCATCCCGGTACCACCGAACTTACCGGTGTGGTTATCTTCGGCACCCTTTTGCTTGTCGGTTTTGCTTATTTAGTTATGGTAGGCTATGATATTCCGATTCGCAGGTATTTAACTAATAAACGAAAAAAGAATTGACCCTTAACCTGAGTTCGATTATTATCCCAAACGCATACCATATTTATCTCGGTAACCCTTGGGGGTGAGTCCGGTAAACGTTTTAAAAAGGTGGCGAAAATTCTTCATATCGTTATAACCCGATGATACCATAATATCTAAGATATTTCTATTGGTGGTTTCCAACAGTTGTTTAGCGGCCTCAATTTTTGTTTTTTGTAAATAACGTATTGGCGTCATTCCGGTTGCCTGCTTGAAGCGACGAATCATATTCCTTCGGCTGGAAGGTACTTCATCCAATGCTTCTTCGACATTCTTTATCTCACTGAAACGCTGGTTAATAGCTGTCTGTACTGCACGTACTAATTCATCTTCATTAGACAAAGACGGCTTAAAGTGTTCAAAGTACAATTGGTTATTACGATCCATATCAATCGCAAAAGCTTTCGCTACGCGCACGGCCAGCTCCCTACCGCAATATTGTTGGATAAGCAAGAGCTTCATATGAAAACTGCTGGTTGCACCACCACTCGTATAGATATTTTCCCTTTGCGTAACGATGGCATGCGGTTGCAATTTTACTTGCGGAAAAATACGTGCAAATTTATCCGCAGCTTCTACGTGGGTAGTCGCTTCCTTACCGTCCAGTAAACCAGCCGCTGCCAAAAGAAATGATCCGGTACATAGGCTAACTAAAGAAACGCCCTGTTGATACTGGCTAACCAAAAAGGCACAGCAATCCGCATTATCCTGAATATTCTGCGGCATATGCTCCGTATGCTGAAAAGCGGGGATAAAAATTAAATCGATTGGTTCTGTTAGATCAGTAAAAAAAGAACAGTCATATTTTTGAAATTGTTCGGGTAATTGAAAATGCCTTTCTGTCCCAATAAAATGGAGCACGAACCGTTTTTCACTTTCCGTTTCTTCCAGGTATTTATTTGCTGTTTCAAATACATCCACAATAGCAGCTACGCTCAATAGGCGATAATGTTTAGTTAGCAGGATGGATAGTTTCATAGATCAATTTTAGCAATTTTTAGGTAAATAAAAAAGGCGCATATACCCCCCAGAAAAAGGCAAATTGCCCCTCTCTTATCGATTATAACGTATACTATATTTGTATAACAACAATTAAACGTTAACCCCTTACAAAAAGTACTAACAGATTAATAAAAAACATATGAAACTCAATCCGTATCTGAACTTTGACGGCAATGCCGAAGAAGCATTTAAATTTTACCAATCGGTATTTGGTGGTGAATTGTACATCCAAAAAATGGGGGAAACACCTGGCTTTGAAAACTTACCGGAAGAAGAAAAAGACTTAACCATGCATGTTTCTATCCCCATTGGCGACGGTCAATTTCTCATGGCTTCCGATTGTCTTAAATCTGCCGGGCACCAGCTGAACATCGGGAACAACAATTACATATCTATCACACCAGATAGCCGTGAAGAGGCGGATCGGCTTTTTAACGAACTTTCTGCAGGCGGTAAAATAGAGATGCCTATGGAAGATATGTTCTGGGGTGATTATTTTGGCTCATTTGAAGATAAATTCGGCGTACGGTGGATGATCAACCACAGCAATCAATCGCGATAACTAGAATCGTTCCCTGTTTCCTATTTGCGGAAAGAGCGGTGAAAGTTCCATAGAGCGATGCATGTTTACATCACTTTGAGCCCGATTTAAAAGGGCTCAAAGTTTTCAAATCTGCCATTCAATTTCCGAATAAGGAAGAACTTCCATTAGCGCTGATCAGACGAATGATTGCGCTCAGAAAAAAGAGCTTATTTTGTGAAGATGTTGATGTTACCACCCGTTTTGAACAAATGGTGTGGTACAAAATAACCTTGATTCTTTTCGCCATTTACTTCTATGGCCGTTAAGCTTCTACCCTTGCCAACCTTGGTTATGGTGAGCGTTTTTCCATAACTGGTTTTCCATTTCACTTCATCAAATAGCGGGACTGTCACTAAATACTGAGGGTCGGTAGCCGAAAACGTATATAGACCGAGTGCACTTAATACATACCATGAGGACATCTCTCCTGCATCGTCCATACCACAAAGGGCTATGCCATCATCCCCTATACCATATAAATTATTCAAGATATAGTCAACTATTTTTTGTGATTTCTCCGGCTTTCCTATAAAATAGTAAGCAAAAGGTGCTTCGTGATCAGGTTGGTTTCCATGGCAATACTGACCAATCATGGTTTCCACATTCCGCGCAATATAATTCGGATTCCATGGAACGGTAAACAGCGAATCCAATTTCGACTCAAAGTTTTTAGGTCCGCCATACAATTCAATCAATCCCGGCATATCATGAGGAGCGTAAAACGACACTTGCCAAGCATTCGCTTCCCGATACATATACTCATAATAAGGATATTGTGGATTAAATGGTGTAATCCAATCCCCATTAGCCAATCTACCGCGCATAAATCGGGTTGATGGGTCAAAAACATTTTTATAATTTTTCGACCGTTCCATTAAAGTATGATAGTTAGCCGAATCTCCCAAGGCCTTCGCTAGCTGTGCCAGGGAATAATCATCATAAGCATATTCCAATGTTTTGGATACCCCCGCTTTTGCCTTCGTTTCTACATGAGGGTTAAGAACGTCAGGATCTGCAATATAGCCTTTTTGTATGTATTCACGAATATAGGGTCTTGCACCTCCCTCCACATTTGCATTTCGCAATAAAATCTGGTACGCTCCCTTCACATCAAAATCGGTAATCCCTCTTAGGTAGGCCCCCGTAATCGAAGACGCCCCATGGTCGCCATGAAAAAACGTTGGAATAAATCCCGTTTTATCGCCAACATCCTTCATTGAACGGATAACGTCTAGGGCTACCTGCGGAGCAACCAGTCCTAAAAGCACATCCTTATTTCGATAGGTATCCCATAATGATGGTTCCGTATAGTAATTAAAGCCTGTTTTACTGACATTACCTTTGGCATCCGTAAATTCTCCATTCACATCGCTGCGCAAGGCCGGCCATAAACAAGAGCGGTACAAGCTCGAATAAAACATTTCCTTCTGCTTTGGCGTCCCACCTTTTACCGCTATGGCAGAAAGCAGTTTTTCCCATTGCTGAGTAGCCGCATTACGGATTTCATTAAAGGATTTATTGCCTATTTCCTTCGTTAAATTTTCTTTCGCATTGGCCATGCTCACAAATGACAAACCTATTTTAAGTTCTACCGGACCTTTATTGCCATCTGCTAGATGAACAATCGCAAATCCATTAAGGGTTCCCTCCTCCTTTTTCTCCAGTCGCTCGATAGGCGAGCTCAACACCGCGTAAAAATAAATTTTTTCTCCCGTTTGTTGATACCCCTGAAGAGCCTGGTTGCCGTCTTGCTCAATCTGCCAATGGGAAACCCGATTATTTGCCCTAGCCAGATCAAACAAGATCTGCCTATCCGTATTATTTTTATAGGCATACTGGTGGTAACCACATCTTAAGGTAGTCGTTAACTTCACGTCGACCGCATAATCATCCAAGTAAACCTGATAAAAACCCGGTGCAGCACTTTCCTTTTTATGGGAAAATTTAGAACCAAAATGTTCCTTGGGGTTAGAAAGCGGTAAGATGGGTATATTGCACAAATTCCAATGCCCTTTGTTGGTATGGGTGAAGCCGTAAATGGTGTCGTCTTCATACTCATAGCCCGCCCCAGAACCGTACTCGGTCATCGGACTTAATTGTACCATCGCATTGGGTAAAGATGCACCCGGGAAAGTGAGCCCCGCCCAAGAACGCCAATCGTCTGGCAGCTTATAACCCAAAATCTTCGGGTCGGTAAGGGGTGCCGTTCCAATAAACGTATTCACGTACTTGGTATAATTGGTTTTCGTTTGGCCTTCGACCATGGTGGTTGAACATAATACTGCTGATAAAGCAATTAAAAGATTTTTTTTACGCATGTTTATATCTGTCGGTTGACCCCAAACATAGCCAAAGTTGCTTTCATTTGCAAGCTTTAATGTTTTAGCAGTAGAAATATAAGCCACACCGCTAAGACGTTTTCCGTCATCATTTTGTAATATCCGTTTATTTTGTTATTTTTAACGTAAAAATGACAAACACATGAAAATCAAGCTTGCTCTTCTTTATCTATTATTATTGCCAAGCTTTGCCCGATCACAAAATGTAGATATTAATCTGTTGGCCAAATTGAATCCAAGTTCAACTTCGGCAGACCGGGTGTTCAAATTCGTTTCCGACAAAGCCATCATTACCACTACGGCTGCCCCTTTTGCCTTATACTTAGCCGGTACCCTAGCCCACGATCCGGAGTTGAAAAAAAATGCTTTGCAAACCGGCATTGCCTTGGCGGGTACAACAGCCATGACTTTTGCTTTAAAAAATAGCATTGAACGCATGCGCCCATTTGTGGCTTACCCTGATAAAATTGCCTATAAAGGTGGTGGAAGCGGTTACTCCTTCCCTTCCGGGCATACATCTTCTACTTTTGCTCTGGCTACTACGTTAAGCCTAAACTATCCAAAATGGTACGTTATTGCACCATCCTTTGCCTTAGCAGCTACAACGGCTTACTCCAGGATGTACATGGGTGTTCATTATCCCAGTGATGTTGCCGGAGGGATAATCTTAGGAGCCGGAAGTGCCTACCTCACCTGGAAATTGCAAAAAGTATTCGATAAAGGGTACAAGAAAAAACGAATTTACTCAGATTAAACTTATATTCTATATCCGTTAATCATTTATTTTTATGCTCATTAATGCTTGTGTGGGTACCATAACCACAACAACGTTGCCTTCTTCTGTTTATATTTTTAGCATCAGTTTTATTGCCACATTAGTGCGCTCCACGTTTGGCTTTGGCGAATCATTGGTTGCTGTTCCCCTGTTTCTTTTGTTCATACCGCTCGAAATTGCCGTACCACTTTCGGTATTGCTCTCCATTACGGTAGCTTTGGTCGTTGTTGTACAAGATCATCGCCAAATTCACCTGAGCAGTGCTAAATGGCTCATCCTCTTTGCCTTATTAGGCATCCCAATAGGCATCCTAATCTTGCTCTATGCCCAAGCATACTGGGTAAAAATCAGTCTAGGGGCATTGATTATTGCTTATGCTACTTACGCATTATATGGAAAAAACACCATTCATTTAAAAACCGATCATAAATGGTGGCTCTTTATCTGCGGTTTTTTATCCGGGATATTGGGAGGCGCCTACGGACTTAATGGTCCTCCTTTAGCTATTTATGGTAATATGCGCCGATGGACCGCCACTTATTTCCGGGCAACGCTTCAAGCCTATTTTTTGCCGGCCAGTTTAATTGGCGCTTTTGGATATTTTATCAATGGGTTAATGAACTATACCGTGCTCCATTATTTCCTTATTTCACTTCCTGCACTGTTTCCAGCAATCTTCCTGGGCCGCTATCTCAACCAGAAGTTCAAGGATGCCTCGTTTTTTAATTACGTCTATATAGGCCTTATCGCGATAGGTGCTTTTTTAATCATCAATGCTGTATTCGATGTTCATCCATCATCTTCTTAGACATCCACGTAGGTAAGCGGGTACTTGTTCTTCTCAGAGACATAATGGATATTTAGCACCTTAAGACATAGTACCGCAATAGCCATTACAATACTAATCGCCGCAAGCACGTAATAAATATTCTGGGCGCTTGCAATCAAGGCCTCCTTATATATCATAGCGTGGATGCTTCCGTGGGCCAACTGTTCTGCTTGTTCTAAACTGCTACCTGCCTTCAGGTGACTGGATACCAGCCCCTTCCACAAATCAGACACACGGTAATCGTCCATACCGTACTGAGCGGAAATAATGTCGTATTGTTTCTGTTTGAAGTAATTGAAACGATCAAGCCAAAGTGCACTTGTAATAGGCGCAGCCAAAACGCTTCGGGACGTAATGGAAAAGAAAGCCCTATGTGCGCTAGCATGTGCCGGTAGATTGACCGATGCATAATAGGATAATGAGGTGATGCTAATCCCGTAGGCAGCGCCCCTGATAACCATAGGGATCAAAAAGAAATGAGCATTCTCTTCCGGATAAAAAAATCGTGCCGTGTACAGGTAATATACCCCAAACAGCAGAAATCCTAAGAAAAGGCTTTCCCGCGCCCGATGTATTTTATGGAGCCAGATGCCTGTCAGGGGAATAAAGATCGCGAACGAAATAATCATGTAAAGATTCGATGCAGCCACGTAAGAATCGTCATATCCCAGGTTAACCTTCATAAACTCTGTCGATATGCTGAACGTATTGTAAATGAAGAACATGAATACCATAAGTCCGACACCCCATCGCACATGACTATATGTTGCCAATACCCTTATGTTCACATATGGTCTTCGAATGGTCAACATTCTTATGGTCCATAAGATGTATCCAATGGCAGCCATAGCCATCACCAAGCAGATGAGGTTACTTCTCAACCAATCCAGCCTTTCTCCAAAAATACAACCAAAGGAAAGGCATAAGCTCGAAAGAACAAACAACAGGTAGCCGATCCAATCCACTTGGTATAATGGATATTTCCGTTCCATCCTTCTGGAATGCATGAGCAAGACCACGATGAGCAGGCTGATAAAGATTCCCGGAAGACTCAGCAAGAACGTATACTTCCACGAATACGTTTGCAAAAGTATGGCAACGAAGTAAGAATACAGTTGGCTTAGACTATATGAAAAAGCATAGTATATCCCATAAAACAAGCCTCGGCTATTGCCGAGATTAAATTTTGCCATCAACATACCAATGCAGACAATCAGGCAGAGCATCTTTACACAAGAAAGCAGAAAATTACAGATGAACAGCTGCAGATCGTTCTGCGTGAAAACGGATAACATCAATAGCACCAATTCCAGAGCAATCCCCATGAGTAACAATTGCCTCTTACGAAAATAGCGGGTAAAACGGCCTATCAAGGGATAAAAGCTCATGCTTCCCACAATTCCGCCATAATAGATGAATTGTATAGCATCTTTTTCGTCACCCAGAAAAGACGTAACAAGGGCTATGGCATTAGTAGGAATGCCGCTCACCATTATTTGAGAACACAACAGCAGGATGATGCAGGCCTTTTCCAGCCAATTCGGTACCGGTTCATGAAATATGGAGTTTTTCATGTTATCCCTTATCGTTTGGTTACTTCCACATTCATGCCCGCACGTATCTTTTCCATTTCTTTTCCCGTGTCGATGAATTTGATGCGTACGGGGATACGTTGCTGGACTTTCACGAAGTTACCCGTAGAATTATCCACCGGCGTTGCCGAATAACGACTTCCCGTTGCACCGGAGATAGCAATCACCTCGCCTACAAAAGTATGGTGCTTAAAGGCGTCGACTTTGATATGCATGCGGTCGCCCAAATGGATATTCCCGATCTGCGCTTCCGTATAATTTGCCGTTACCCATTTATCTCCCGACTTAACGATGGTTGTCAATGTTTGGCCGGCTTGCACCAACTGGTTTTCTGCTATTTTCCTACGTCCCATTATCCCATCATATGGAGCCGTTATATAACAATAAGAAACGTTTAGCTTTGCCAGATCTACCGCTGCCTCCGCACGCATAATATCCGCTTCCGAAAGTTCCATTTTATCGGAAACAGCCTTGGTATTCAATTGTGTAGACTGCTTTTGATGTAGTAAAGATTCATAACGTGCTTTCATGGCATCGTATTCGGTTTTCACCTGATCATATTCAAACTGCGGTATCACATCCGCCTTCAACAGATTGGCATAGCGCTTCAGGTTCTGTTCCTGGTTCTGCAAACGTGCCCTCACCTCCTCCAGATTGGCTTGAGAAATGGTGGTGCTATTTTCGGATACACCGACATCCGAACGGACAATCGTTTTGCCCGCGACCAATTTTTATAATTATATTTAGGTCATGATACCGTTATGGCCCATACCTGAAAGTTAAAATTGTGAGGTGAAGGTTAATGGTATATAACCGCTTTTTTAACGATAGCTTCTACTCCTTTTGATGATAAAATATACCATCTTTTGAAAATCGCTTCAGCGCGAATCGCCTAAACGTTTCGGGTAGATAGCCCATTACACCATGCGGTCGCATGAAATAGAAATCGCGATCGATGCGCAAATTTTCCACTTCCACAATTTCCAATTCTCCGTTTTGCAGCTCGTTGGCAACAGCATGTATGGAAATGAAGGAAAAACAGTCTGTTTCCCGCAAAAAACTCTTAATAATCTCTACGCTGGCCAGAAACACTTTCACGTATAAATCCTGCCAGTCTATCCCAATCGCTACCAGTGCCTCCCGTACCACATCGTTTGTGCCCGAGCCTTGTTCGCGCAGCACATACTCAAAATCCAATAAGTCTTGTGGAGAAAGTATTTCTCTTCCCATTAACTTCGGATTACCTTTACGCGTGATCAACACCACTTCATCTTTAAGAAAGGTTTCATATTTCATAGACAAATTATCAGAAAGCCCTTCTACAATGCCCAGGTCAATGATCTTCTTTGACAGCAAGTTTTCGATGTCTCGGGAATTGCCATGAGAGATTTTCAAACCAACCTTGGGGTACGACAGGTGAAAAGCCGTTAGGATTTGCGGTAAAATATAATTGGAAAGCGTCGTGCTGGCTCCTAAGCGGAGCTCACCAGCCAGCACGCCATCTAGCATTTCCAATTGGGTGTTCATTTCCTCATAGACCGAGATAAGCCGTAGCGCATGGCTCAGCAGCATTTGCCCCGTTTCTGAAAGAGCCAATCGGTGCCCATTTCGCTCGAATAGATTACGACCTGCCTGTACTTCAAGCTCATGGATATTTTTGCTCACGGCCGGCTGGGAAATATTCAATTCCTTCGCTGCTCTTGTGAAATTAAGGTGCCGTGCAGCTGTTATAAACACCAATATCTTGAAATCAGCATGTATCATAATCTGTTGCGTAAAATTAGCTTATGCTTCGCTAGTTACTGGTCGGTTTCAAATCCGTACTTGCGATAAATCGCCTTGGCCTCATCAGACGTCAGGTAATCCATAAACTGCTCGGCTACCTCCGGATGGGGCGCATTTTTAAGCTTACCTGCAAGATAGCTGGCCCTCGTATTTTCCTGCTCCGGAATTACAACACGCTGAACGGGATGGCCTATCATTTTCTGATAGACAACTTCCGACGTCCAAACCGGGGCAACATCACTATTGCCCAACAGGATTCTAAGCGGACTCTCCCGATGGTGTATCCGAGTAAGGTAGGTAGAGCCATCTTCCACTTTTTTCTTCATGATGGCCTGGTGCAAGGCATCTCCCCCGGCCTTCTTGTAGGAACTCTCGATCTGCCTACCAATACCTTCCCAAGCCGGGTTAGGCATGCTCACCCGCACATTCGCTTGCATCAAGTCTTTCAAGGCATTGATACCTTTAGGATTCCCTTCTGGTACCATCAGGCTCAGTTCATTATATGCGTAAGTTTCGATCCTATTAAAATGGTCTTTCATAGACGATATCCTTCCTTCACCTGCTGTATATACATCTGGCTTATGTGTAATGCGCAGGTTTCCTATGGTGAGTGACCCACCTTCAATCTGCTTCGCCAATATTCCCGGTGGCAATGTTTCTGCAAAAATACGTTTAATTTCTGGATGCTTCTTTTTAAAGCCTTCCAGCAGATCGTCTAAGCACATAAACTGATTCCCGGCGAAGAACACAACCAACTGCGGGTTTTCGATATCTCCATAAAGATCGGGCACATTGTTAATTCCCGGAATGGTAAATTCTACCGCTGATTTCGGTGGTGTATTCCAGGGTGGATCGAAGCGGTGTGGATCCTCCTGCGCACGAACACCCGTACACAGCATCGCCGAAACGAAAACTGCACTACTTAGTTTTTGTATATAGCTCATGGTTTGTTTTTTAATTATGGTTTTATAATCGTCCATCCTTCATTTGCCTTGATCAGCAATTCGCCATTTCCCGAGGGGACATATGCTAGAAAATCGTACAGCTCGCTCTTATCGATGTTACGCTCTTTCATGGTATTGAGGCATTGCACCACCTGTACACCCTGCTTAACCAGCTCCTTAATGGACGCTTCATATTCACTGTTTTTACGGTAAGCATCCGTTCCGCCAGAGAAGGCTACCAGTTCAACCTGTAATTTTCCGGCCAATCGCGGGTCGTGCAGTAAATTATTGATATTTCGAATAGTTTTCTTGATGATATCGGGCGATGCCTGATCCATTTGGTAAATGGCTTTGTATACACTTTTGGTAGCTTGTGCTCCCGTGTATTGTTTGTTCTTTTCTAAACTTTGTTGTGCGTTAGCGCGTATTCCAAATGCAGATACGGCTATAAAAGTCAATGCAATTAATTTTAGTTTCATACGGGTAATTATTATAGTTGAGTATTAAATTTATTTTTTAAATGTAAATGGGCCTAATTGATGTTGTTCTTGCGAGATCTCATCCTGATAAGGCGGATAAGGGCAATCTACAGGCTTTTTAGCTAAGTTGGGATAATCCAACTCCCTATTCGCTTTAACCGGCCTTTCATGGCTATTGATATAGGCCGCTACGTCAAAGGCATCTTCGTCGCTCAATAGCGGTGCATCATGCGTTACGCCAAGCGGCATATTCCCTTTTATAAAGCGGGCAGCCGTCAGCAAGCGGGCCATTCCCGCGCCATCATTGTAAGCATCTTCCCCCCATAAGGGCGGATACACATAACCACCTTCACGGTTACCTTTTGTTCCTTTCAGTCCGCCACCATCCGGGCCATGGCAGGTTGCACAGGTATTTTTATAGATTATCGCTCCTTTCTTTATATCCGCAGCGCGATCTGGTGCTTTGAAATCTACAAAACCCTGCCCCTTTAAGCGGGTTCCTACCGGTGCATCTTTGCTGAGGTGTTTTATGTAACTCATGATAGCACGCATCTCTTTACTATTGACGTCGATAGCCTTCCCGTTCATACTCCTTTCAAAACATCCATTGATCCGCTCTTCAAGCGATTCAATTTTATCCTCGCGCCCGATGTAGATCGGAAATACACCACTGAGCCCGATGTAAGGCGCTGCAAAAGATTTTGTTCCGCCGTCGAGATGGCAGCTTGAACAGGCGAGTTTGTTACCTGTAATGGCTTTTTGGGTTCCAGGACCTATTAAGGCATAGGTCTCGGTAATGAGCTTGTGGCCATATTCGGCCATTTTTCCTTCTTCTGTATCGTCAAATGGAGGGATTTCAAATCCGGCAGCTATTGCTGTCAAAGAACCCGTTTTAATATCTTCCTTAGGTTCTTTTGCTTCCGTATTTCCTATCTTGAAGTGCAGCAATATAGGTAATATTATGAGTAATAAAACACAAAGCACCGCAAGTATCTTCACATACCTCAACACCCCTTTTATATCTGCTACGCCCTGGTCGTCATGATGGATTTGTTTCATGGTACGAACATCGGAAAAAACGGCATGACAGGGAAATGACATTTTTTTATGAGCCATAACTAAAAGTTATCGTAATAACAACAACCAACGCTATTAAATTAGCTATGTCTATTCCAATATTTAGGATAGCAGTCTAAAAACAATATATACCAAGAAATGACTATCAAATATGTAGTATAACTAGAAGTTATCTTATTTAAGGTTCGTTTTCCTGTAGATATAGACGAGATGCTTGTAATTTTAATATTTCTTTCCAGGGAAATGGTTTTAATGCAATAATGCACCGTTGAAAAATTATACAGCGTAAGCTTAGGCGCTTGCGCCGCATGCTATCCTTGGCGGATTTGCTGTCCCGTTCGGCTACAACAATCTGACTTTCGGCTACATCTATTGTTTGTTCATAGCGGAACTTTGTAGTAAACAAAACGTTAAAAGATGAACATATTTGTAACAGGAGCATCAGGCTTCATCGGCTCTGCGGTAGTCGGCGAATTGATCCATGCCGGACATCAGGTCATTGGTTTGGCACGTTCGGAAGCATCGGCAAAAATTATCCGTGATGCAGGCGCAGCCGTTTTACTAGGAACGCTCGAAGATTTGGCGATTTTGAAACAAGGTGCTTCGCAGGCAGACGGCGTTATCCACACCGCTTTTATCCATGACTTTACGCAATATCAAAAAGCAGGTGAAGTAGATAAAACCGCCATTAACACCATGGGTGAAGTTCTGGCAGGCACCAACAAACCCATGGTGGTCACTTCAGGCATGTTAGGTTTACCCGCCATCGACGGCTTTATTACGGAAGAAAGTTCGGCTGCACATTCGCCCCGGACGTCGGAAGCTACGGCATTGGCCCTGGCGGAAAAAGGAGTTCATGCGTCGGTGGTTCGTTTACCACCATCTGTTCACGATAAGGGAGATAAAGGCTTTATTCCGTTTATCATTGGCCAGGCGCGCAAAAATAGTGTTTCGGCTTATCCCGAAGAGGGCAAAAACCATTGGTCTGCCGTGCATCGTTTAGATGCCGCAAAAGCCTTCCGATTGGCCGTAGAAAAAGCGGCAAAAGGAGCCATTTACAATGTGGTAGACGATCATGCCATTGAAACCAAAAGCATTGCCGAGTTGATCGGTAAACAATTACAATTACCTGTTCAATCTGTTTCGGGAGAAGCCATTGCAGCGCATTTTGACTGGATGAGCCGTTTCATTACATTTGAAGGTGCTGCTATTGGCGCCCAAACGCAGGAACAATTGGGCTGGAAGCCCACGCATATTGGTTTATTAGAAGATATGCAGGAAAATTATTTTTGATTATAAATTCCAAAAACATACGTTTGTCATTGTTGGGTTTCTGGCAATGACAAACGATAAGTTAAGGCCAATTTGCATGGAACAGCAATTTATCTACATTTGAAATGGAAAACAAACCACCCATTCGGTTAAGGACCATCAGCGAATTTCATCAATCGCGTGGTTTAGCACAACCCGAACATCCGCTCATCAGTGTCATCGATTTTGGCACCATTCCACGTTCTGCCGATATCAGCGATAAAAGTTGGGTATTTGATTTTTATCAGCTATCGCTAAAACGAGGCATCGATTTCAAAATGAAATATGGACAGCAGGCATACGATTTTGATGAAGGTGTTATGGGTTTTATTGCACCGAATCAGGTTTTTAGGATTGAACATGGAGCCCCAACTACCCAAAACCGCTCTGGTTGGATGTTGCTTGTTCATCCCGATTTTCTGTGGAATACTTCTTTGGCGAAAACCATTAAACAATACGAATATTTTGATTACGCTATCAACGAAGCCTTATTTTTGTCGGAAAAAGAAGAAGCAACGCTGAACGGAATTATCGACAACATCCGGCAGGAATATCATGCGAACATCGACACGTTCAGCAAGCAGATCATTATTTCGCAAATTGAAACCTTACTGGGCTATTCCGAGAGGTTCTACCATCGCCAATTTATCACCAGAGAAAAAACGAATCATCAGATCCTGCATCGTTTGGAAGAACTTCTAAATCATTATTTTGAACAGGAGGATTTAATTTCAACCGGTTTACCCAGTGTACAAGATATTGCCGATCAACTGCATGTTTCCCAAAAATATTTAAGTACACTACTTAAAGTACTCACTGGACAAAGTACCCAACAACATATTCACCACAAACTGATCGAAAAGGCCAAAGAAAAACTGTCGACTACCGATTTATCGGTTTCCGAAATTGCGTATGCACTCGGTTTTGAACATTCGCAATCCTTCAGCAAGCTATTCAAATCCAAGACAGATTTATCGCCAATGGAATTTAGGCAATCGTTTCATTAACCGCAAGTAGTTTCCCGGTCTTGGTAGCTCATGGGGAGAACATGGAAAGTGGTCAGGTGTTTGTATACGCCAACAAGTGATCTTGTTCCATCGATTCAGCTATGTTCACTCCTTATACCTCACGTAACGCTGCTGCACCGCTATGGTATCTAGCGGACCAAGGTGCGAAATAAAATCTGTATTGAACGTATTGAATAATTTATTAAAGCCAGCGCTAACCGCTGTAAGCTCCCCATCGGGGCCTTTGGAAGTACGCTTGATGTAATACAAAAGGATAGGCAACCTGAAGGAGCGATAATTGCCCTGTACCACGCTAAGCAACGTACCTTTATACCCGAGCCCAGAGCCAGCAGGAAAGGATGTTAGCGGACTGTTGAACTTGCCGATATAATAGGCATCCAAGAATTCATGATACGGTTTCGTGCTTTCCGGATCTAGAACAAAATCCGTCGAAAAAGCGATTTCATCGTCCTCGTTTTTTTTAACGTGATAAAGCACAGCCGAATAACCAAATGAAGCCGTGCTATCGGTAGTAAACCCAATAAAATCCGATTCACTAGCTTTAAATTCTTCATTGAATGAAAGGGTAACGGATTCGGGTGGATGGGCAATAAATTTTGCGATCACCTCCTGATCTACTACCTCACCGTCTTTGGTATACAACTTTACCGGCCCCTGCTCTTCCATCGCGGTGGCTTTTACTACGAGTGGAAAAGAGATATCCTTGTCAGCAGAGTGATCATCTTTGTTGCAAGCCCCCAGAACTAGGCAAAACACGCCTAATAAAAGCGCTGAATTTATGTTATTCGTTTTTTTCTTCCGCTCTATCATAACGGTATGCTATCTAAAATATAGTAGTGTGCCTGCTTCAGGCGGCGTGTGATTCCGTTTTTCCAGCTATCTTGGTCATAATTAGTTTACCGCATCAGAAACATTTACTCCGTATGTTTCCATCCAAAGATATAAAATTTTTCCAGTTGTAAAGATAGTCATCTTGCTGCATGTACTCCATCATTTCTATCCTATGGCACGGATCCTTTTCAACAAATAAGATATCCCATTTTCCCAAATTCGTTTACAACTTAGCGATGAAAATTTAGGATGGCATATAAGGGAATATTCTCCAACCAGCTTTCTTTACGGTAATCGCTCATGGAAGTCCGAACAGCTATTTTAGGTTGGAATTTATCATAATAAACACGTAAACTTTTAGCCTGCAAATTTTCCTCAGCCTTCACTTCTATTGGAATAATTTCACCAGAAAGCTGGACTAAAAAATCAATTTCAGCCCGGGCATTTTGTGCAGACCAGTAATAAATACTCAAATCTTCACGTGTAATCAATTGCTGCGCTACATGCAAATATGTCAGCGCCTGTCTTTTCATACACAAATATACAAAAACACGTACGACTTTTTGTTGTATAACACACTTTTATGTACGACTTTTTGCAATGAACAACATTTTTATGTAGGAGTTTTCTAAACTCGTTCAATATAATATCAGGTTTAATTTGAAGAACTTATGGGCTAATAGACATAATTTGAAGAATTGAAGGAGTATCTGGCAACAGGAAAGAGTCAATAAATCTTTAGGATAATGAAAACATTTGTTCTTAATGGCTATAACATACATGATATACCAACTTTTTATGAAGAAGTAGATCGTGTATTGATGCATGAGGTAGACTGGAAGCTTTCCGAGAGTTTAGATGCACTTGATGATTCCTAACCTATTTCACGATTTAACTTCATAGTTCATCAATCTAGCTACACCAGCGTCTTTATAGCGGCCTATTTTTGCTTTATCAAAAAACATTAAATAACAAGAAGATGGAACGTATCAAAGGAAAAGTAGTCGCCATAACCGGCGCAAGCAGTGGCATTGGAGAAGCAATTGCCCGTCATCTGGCAGCCTTGGGCGCAAAAGTAGTTCTAGGTGCAAGGCGGGTGGATAACCTGGCCCGTATCGCAGCATCCATTTCTTCGGCAGGTGGAGAAGTGGTTTACAAAAGATTGGATGTAACAGACGCCCACGATGTCGTCGCTTTTGCAAATTATGCGGTAGAGCAACACGGCACATTGGATGTATTGGTCAATAATGCTGGATTGATGCCGCTCTCGATGATAAACAGTTACAAAATTGACGAATGGCATCGTATGATCGATGTTAATATCAAAGGCGTATTACACGGCATAGCAGCAGCACTTCCGATCTTTGAAGCCAAAGACAGTGGCCAGTTCGTGAACATCACTTCTGTTGCCGACCGCTGGGTAGGACCTACCTCTACCGTGTACAGTGCTACAAAATTTGCTGTGAGAGCCATTTCCGATGGTTTACGTCAGGAAGTAAGCGCCCATATCCGGGTTACATTGGTTGCGCCCGGACCCACCGAATCTGAACTAGCAGAAACTATTTCCGATCCGGACCTGAAGCAATTGGCTATTGAAAAATTCCGCTTAGATTTATTGCCCGCCGCTGCCATTGCCCGAGGGGTAGCTTATGCCGTAGCACAGCCTGCAGATGTGGATGTCAATGAAATCGTTATCAGACCAACAGCTCAAAAGGCACTTTGATCCTGAAAATGTTAGCGATTTTTAAATAAATTAGCACCATGGAACAGACATTTCGCCTTAACTCAATTGCTGAATTTCATGCCTTTTGTGATCTTCCTAAACCAGAACACCCCTTGGTTAGTCTGGTTGATTACAGTAAGGTTTCCTATCCCTTTGAGGGAGCACAGGTAAAATGGATTCAGCACTTTTATACCATTGGCTTAAAGCGAAATGTCAATGGTAAATTCAATTACGGGCAACAGCATTACGATTTCGATGCCGGCATATTATCATTTATTGCACCGCTTCAATTTTTGAAGATTGAATTCGATCCGGATATAGCAGCAGCACCAAGCGGTTGGTTATTACTCATTCATCCCGATTTTTTGTGGAACACCGCATTAGCCAAGAAAATAACAACATACGATTTTTTTCAGTATGCCACAAACGAAGCACTGTTCCTTTCGGATAAAGAAGAAAAAGTGATTGCAGATATCCTGTTGAACATTAAAAAAGAATATCGGTCGAATATCGATCGCTTCAGTCAGGAACTTATCATAGCGCAAATAGAGATGCTGTTGATTTATTCCGAGCGATTTTATGAACGCCAATTTCTTACCCGAAAAAAATCCGGTTCTGAATTACTGGAACGATTTGACCAGATTTTATCAGACTACTTTAACACCGGAAAAACCTTGAAACAAGGTATTCCGACGGTAACTTATGTTGCTGCCGAAATGAATATTTCACCAAATTACCTGGGAACGCTTTTGCGCTTGCATACCAGGCAAAACACTCAGCAACATATTCAAAACAAACTGATCGCAATAGCTAAAGAAAAGCTTTCGAGCACCACTTTATCCGTCTCCGAAATTGCTTACGAACTTGGTTTCGAACATGCGCAATCCTTCAGTAAACTGTTTAAAAGCAAAACGAACCAATCTCCGTCTGCTTTTCGCATGGCTTTTAATTGAATACCATAACAGCAGGTTTTCAGTGAAATCTAAACACTTATTTCGGTAAGCATCCTATTACTTTTGTTTTGTCAATTTTAATCCATCAACACAGCTGCATATTACCGCGGGGAACATTGGCAAAGAAAGTTATATACTACAACCTGACTTATTCGTTCGTATATGAACAGCAAGTGTTCAATATCGGACAGTTACCCATTCAACCAACCACCTATACATCAAAAAATCAGCACTTTATATTTTTGGCGTAGTTGATGATATTCTTTGCTAAACACCAAAATTCAGTCGCAGCATTATAAACGTTATGATCAAAAACTATTTCAAAACCACCTGGCGCAACCTGGTTAAAAGCAAAGGATACAGCGCTATCAATATTGGGGGGCTTACCGTGGGCATGGCTGTAGCGATGCTGATTGGATTATGGGTATACGATGAGCTGACCTTCAACACCTATCATAAAAACTATGATCGCATCGCGCAAGTGATGCAGCACGCCAATTTTAACGGCAAAATAGTCACCCAGAATGCCAACCCGGCATTGATGGGACCGGAATTGAGGGCCAAATACGGAAATGACTTCAAATATGTGGTACAGGCCTCCTGGCAATACAGTCCTTTGCTCGCTGTAGGCGATAAACGGATCACACAAGGCGGTATCTACTTTGAAGAGGATGCCCCCGAAATGCTCAGCCTGCACATGTTGAAAGGAACAAGGGCGGGCCTGCACGATCCGCATGCTATTTTATTATCGGCCTCTGTTGCAGAAGCCCTATTTGGGGAAAGTGATCCGATGGGTAAAACCGTAACAGTAGATCGCAACCAAGAGGTGAAAGTAACCGGTGTTTATGAAGACTTACCCAACAACAGCACGTTCAGCAAGGTCAAGGTGATTCTGCCCTGGTCGTTATGGCTCATCCAAAACCCTTGGGTCAACGACATGGAAAAGCCATGGGGCAGCAACTTCAGCCAAACCTATGTGCAGCTTACCGAACAGGGCGATATGGACAATATTTCCCAAAAAATCAAAACTATAAAATCAGATAACGTAGGAAAGGAGGAAAAGCAAGCCCGGTGGGTTGTTTTCTTACAGCCCATGCGCAAATGGAATTTGTACAATGAATTCCGTGACGGTATCAATACCGGTGGGAGCATCCAATACGTGCGCCTGTTTGGGATCATTGGTAGCTTCGTATTGCTGCTGGCCTGCATTAACTTCATGAACCTGAGCACCGCCAGAAGTGAAAAGCGCGCCAAGGAAGTAGGCATACACAAAACGGTCGGTTCACATCGCCTACAGCTTATCGGCAGGTTTTTCACCGATTCGTATGTAACCGTATTTTTCGCCTTCCTCTTGTCATTGCTCTTGGTAGCGGTGTTCTTACCCGCCTTTAACGAAGTGGCCAACAAAAAAATCGAGCTTCCCTGGCTTAACCCTTTATTTTGGGGCGTCAACCTGCTATTTATATTCATTACCGGTTTGCTGGCCGGCAGTTATCCCGCCTTCTACCTATCATCCTTCCAGCCATTGAAAGTGCTGAAAGGAACCTTTAAAGCCGGCAGATTTGCCTCACTGCCCCGCAAGGTATTGGTCATTATACAATTTACAGTTTCCGTTATGCTGATCATCGGTACCATTATCGTTTACCAGCAAATTCAACATGCTAAAAACCGACCGGTTGGTTACAGCAAAAGTGGCCTGATCAACCTGAACTTCGAAGACGAACTAAGAAAACATTTCGATGCTTTCAGAACCGAACTAAAAAATTCTGGAGCCATTGAAGAAATGGCGGGCTGTGTTCCCATTACAGGTGTATGGAATACCAATGGTGGATTTGATTGGGAAGGTAAAGACCCAGATCTGGCTACCGACTTTCCGAACAACTCGGTATCGTATGACTTTGGCAAAACCGTGCAATGGCAGATCAAGGCGGGCCGAGATTTTTCCAGAGCGATGGCTACGGATTCCATGGCCTTTATCATCAATGAATCAGCTGTCAAGTTTATGGGACTTAAAGACCCGGTTGGGAAAATAATCCGACAGCGTGATAAATCGTATACGATTATCGGGGTGGTGAGTGATCTCCTGCAAGAATCGCCTTACTTTCCGGCACGGCCCACGCTTTATCATCTCGATTCGTATAACGATATGGTGAACCTTGTTGTCAAGCTGAACCCTCAACAGCCTGCCGGTCAATCCATCCGCACCATTGAAAAAGTTTGGAAGAAATATGTCAATGATGTACCTTTTGATTATTCATTTGTAGATGAGTTATTCGCAAGCAAGTTCAATTCCGAAGAACGTATCGGAAAACTATCGTCTTATTTTGCCGTCCTTGCCATATTCATCTCTTGCCTGGGGCTCTTCGGCATGGCCAGTTTTGTGGCCGAGCAACGGACCAAAGAGATCGGCATCCGTAAAGTGCTCGGCGCTAGTGTCTCTAATTTGCTGCGTTTGCTTTCAAAAGAGTTTATACTATTGGTAACCACTTCCTGCATTATTGCCGTGCCCATCGCTTGGTATTATCTCAGCGAGTGGCTCAGCAATTACGATTACCGGATTCATATCAGCTGGCTTGTTTTCTTCGCGGCAGCTGTATTGGCGCTTGTTATTACGCTGCTCACTGTTGGCTTTCAAGCCATTAAGGCGGCAACCACAAATCCGGTGAAAAGCCTACGGAATGAGTAAAACAATGTCGAGCAAATACCACGTTTTCAAGACATGGCATTTGACTACAAAAGAATGAAATCTGAACACTTATTTCAGTAAGCACCCTATTAATTTTGTAATTGCAACTTTTAATAAATCAACACATATGCATATTATAGTAATAGGTTCGGTAGGGAACATTGGCAAACAGCTAACCAAAAAACTGGTCGAAAAAGGACATCGGGTTACCGGTATCGATTACAAAACAGAAAGCAGGAAAATAATAACGGATTTAGGCGCAATTCCTGCTATTGGCGATTTAAACAATGTGCCATTTTTGAACGAAAGTTTTGAAGGAGCCGATGCTGTTTTCACCATGTATCCACCTATTAATTACCTGGAGCCAGATTTGGATATCGTATCTCATTATAAAAGACTTTCCGAAAATTACGCACAAGCCATTTCAAATGCGAAGGTTAAACGTGTAGTCAATCTAAGTTCTGTGGGTGCCCATTTAGCAAGCGGTAACGGCGTTGTAAAAGGCGCGTTCTATGTCGAAAAAATTTTAAATGCATTGCCCCCAGGAATTTCCGTTACCCATATACGTCCCAATTCGCTCTATACCAATTTGTACGGTTATATGCATACCATAAAATCCGAAGGAAAGATATATGCGAGCTTTGGTAGCAAAACCATGCCCTGGACCTCTCCAATAGACCTTGCTGCGGCGGTGGCAGAAGAACTTAGCGAGCGGCATACCACTAAAGCATTTCGGTATATGGCAAGCGATGAACTGACTGGTGATGAAGTAGCAGAAATTATCGGAAGAGCCATTAACATGCCTCATTTAAAATGGCAAATGATCAGTAACGAAGAAGCCATCCATAAATTCAAATCAGCCGGAATGCGCGCAGCCATGGCAGCGGAGGTTGCTGAAATGTATGCGGCGCTGGAATCTGGACTTATGCATGAAGACTTTGAAAAAAATAAGCCTCAGCAAATGGGCAACGTTAAGTTCAAGGATTTTGCTCAAGAATTCGCAGCAGCCTATAAAAAGTATTAAATTCGTAAAATGGCAAAGAAAGCTCCCCTACGATTGAATACCATCCATGACTATCACCGTTTCAGGGGATTACCGATGCCCGAACATCCCTTAATCAGCCTGATTAATTTCTCTGCTATAACGCTAACAGCTGATGAACCTCAAAGCCTTGTCTTCGGCTTTTATACCCTAGCATTGCGGCGCCATTCGGGCGCTGCATTTAAATACGGGCAACAAGAATACGATTACAAGGCAGGAGTTATGCTTTTCATGGCCCCTGAACAAGTATTTGGTATCCAAACCTACAACAACGAGCCGCCCTCCGGCTGGTTATTGATGATACATCCAGACTTTCTTTGGAATACACCACTTGCACACACGATAAAGCAATACGCTTTTTTTGATTATGCGGTTCATGAGGGTTTATGTCTTTCTCAAAAGGAAGAATGTTATATAATTGATCTCCTTAAAATCATACAACGAGAATACCATCATCAGATTGATTCGTTCAGTCATAAAATTATGATCGCTCAGTTAGAACTTTTACTCGCCTATTCAGCAAGATATTACAACAGGCAATTCTTAACGCGCCGCCATGTCCATCATAAACTCGTTACAAAATTAGAAATGTTACTGAACGATTATTTTGAAAAAAGGCCTATTACGGATAGAGCAGCTTTGACCGTCCAACAAGTTGCGGCACAATTGCATGTTTCGCCTAACTATTTAAGCGGGTTGTTAAAGCGCACAACAGGCTTGTCTACGCAACAGCATATTCAAAATAAAATTATAGAAAAAGCGAAAGAAAGGCTCTCGACAACGGATTTATCCGTGAGCGAGATTGCGTATGAATTAGGTTTTGAATATGCGCAGTCTTTTAACAAGCTCTTCAAAAAGAAGACCGACATTTCACCATTAACATTTCGGCAATCGTTTAAGTGAAACTTCATGTAAATTCAAAATTTACTCCATGTTTATTTCGGCGAATTAGCTGGGCCGCAACAGGTAAAAAAACCTTGATTTATGGCGGTAATGAGAACCAACAACGAACGAATCGGCTCATGTCTAAAGAATCACTTTTTTAGGCCGGTCTACAAGCGTGCCGTAGTTTATTATTGTTTGTGTTGCATGTAAGTTTTTATTATTTTTCCTCTATAAATAAGCCCTCAATGGCAGAGGAGAATTAAAACTATGGCAGAATTTTGGGAAGAAACCTTCAAAGACAAACAAGAAATGTGGCGACTGTAACCTGCTTGCTGTGTAGTATTTCATTAAACTTGAATTATCGTAAACTTAAAAAATGTAAACTATACTTGACATTTTGATAAGTTTACTTATCTTTATCAAACATTTTAACTGACGATTATGGTTACAAAAAAGAGTTTTACCAAATTATTCACCTTTCAAAAATACTTGGGCATGGTGATGTCTGTATTTGGCGTGTTGGTTTTGTTGTTTGATCACAAACCCGGGGCCAGTGTTCCCTTAATGATTGGTTTGTTCATGCTATTTACGGCACCCGAAAAAGTAGAAGACGAACGTTCTGTAAGCCTGAAAACTTCCAGTCTTTATCTGGCATTCTTCTTGGCCTACGTCTTTAAACTATTAAGCAGCAACCTCTATTCCCATGGTCTGTTTCCGTTACAACTCACCGAAATCAACCATTTTATTATCTTAGTATTTCTCATAGCCCTCATGAACTATTATTTCAGAATGTACCTTTACAAGTAAAATCCGTACATGATTAACACCATTAAAGTAGAACGAGCAAAACGCAATATGACCCAAGCTGAACTGGCCGAGCAGGTGAATGTATCGCGGCAAACAATCAATTCAATCGAAATTGGAAAGTTTATCCCATCCACCCTGCTCTCTATGAAAATAGCGCAGATTTTTAATACCACGGTCAATGAAATATTTGAACTAGAAGCAAGCGACTGGAAAAAGTAACTCCACTATTTAACTACTTTAACCCGATCTTCGCTAAAAAATTGGCACTTGCCCATCACCCATTTTTCTTAACGCTCATCTCCTGAGGGCGGTCTACAAGCGTGCCGTAGTTTGTAACCATTAATACCTTCATTGGCACGGTTTATACGTCGCAGGTTTAACATGGGGAAGGAATGCCGTTTCTATAAATTTATTGCAAAACAGAACCTATTCCCGCATTCTTGTATTTATGGAAACGCTCGAAATAAAAGTCCCTGCAAGTAAACTCACTTTAGTGAAAGCTTATTTAAAAGAGCTTGGGGTTTCTATTAAAGTAAAAAAGGAACCTAAGCAACCCAATTATGCTATTGAGGGAAAAATTACTACATTAAAGTTAGCGGCTGATTTAACCAGCCACTAACCGATTTACAAAGGATTGTTCGTTCTGATGCTGTTAAAGCTTATTCAATGATCATTTCTCCGGCAAGTAATACGTTTTGTAGGTATCACTTTCAGCAGCCATCTTCAGGAAGATATCCAAGGGTACCACTTCTGTTTCGCCCTTTAGCTTGCTTAAAATGCGCTGTACCCGATCAATGTCATTCCATTCCCGAACATGCAGCGCAAGGAAATAAGGTTTCGTAGCATTCAAAGTGATCAATTCATTTAAATCATCTATCACATCTGCTTCCGGCATGTTTTCATCGAGGTAATAGTCGTAAGAAATAAAAGGTTTACCACTTACTTTTCCAAAGGTGTAAGAAGGTGCGTATCCATTCAACATGCCAATAATATCTGGCATAGCCTTAAAATACTTCTCTACCAGTTTTTTGGGTAGATCATTATTTCCCACCCCCGAGCTACCTTCCGAATAATCCATTGTTTCAAAGACATTTAAATCTAATTTTTTGCAAAGCGTATCCGCAATATGCATCATGGGTTCAAAAAGTTTTTCAGGAATAGCCTTTGGGTACAAGTATCCCGGGCCAGAAAGCGATCCGAAGAAATAATCGTTTGGTGTGGCATTTTCGTAGTAGTATTGCAACAAAACAGGCGCTAACCAATACCAGTTAATGGTTACCTCCCAAGCATAGGGAATACTTCCCCGTTTTGGACTATTCCACGAACCCAAGCCCAAGCCATCGGTTTGCACACAAGTGATATACACCTTCTTCTCCGGCGTATATTTTTTACCCGGTACCAGCTGGTGATTATTTTTAAACTTAAAATCCGGAGAAGGCGGGGTCATACTGGTAAAGCTTAAGTTAGGAAAAGTGTTCAAGCCCTCGACCCTTAAGCCATGACTAGACGTTAAGGTAACGTAATTCCGTTCCAGATCTTTCCCATAGCTATGCCATCCCATCACCATAGCGAAAGGTTTCATACAAGCCATGATCGAGTCGGCCAGGTAATATTCGCCTTTTGCTTGGGGATCTGTTGAAAGATCGGCAAAGAAAGCCTTTTTGGCCACTCCAAAATCTGCAATACCCGGCATGATCTGATCGCCGGTATTCCCGCCCATCCACACGATGTAATCCTTACTGCATCGCGGCGCGTAAGTCTGGTAAGCCCAACGGAAAATAGCCTCATCAGATTGCCCATTAAATTGGCCAGAAAAATCCTTAACCAAGGGCAGCTTATATTTTTGCATCAAGGGCACCATATCAGGCGTTACCACCACGGCATCTTCCAAGCCTGCCACCGTAAAAGCTACGCAGAGAGACGATCGGGAATCCCTATCCCAAACGATATAACCTTTCAATTGCTCAGCAAATTGTGCCAAGGCCTGATCTGCCGATGCCAACTGTTCAAAATCATAATCCAAGCGTCTTTCATAAAAGCCGCGCAACGAATTGCTCTCCTTATATTCCCAGTCGGCCGGATAATCCAAATACAATTGTGCCTTTTCCCTGTTCACCAATCCCTGCAGGCTTACAAAGAAGGCATTATCCGCAACGCCGCCCTTCAGCTTCCAATCGTTTTTCATTTGGTGCACATATGCCTTTTTCGCCCCTATTTTAGCAAAATAGTATCGTGTAGGTTCAGACCGCCCCTTTCTATAATGCAGTACCTGCAGGTTATGACCATCGGGCGACAATTGATATGCATTACGATGTTCCATTTCCATTACACCCTGAGAAACCTTCACGGGATACTGGTTTTGGATGGCAAAGCTTAGCGGACCATTACCCGCAACATATGCTGCCGAACCCTTCGTACCCGGCACATAGTTTACACCCATAAAATTTTCATAAGGCCAAACCCTGTTATGGATGGCATAGGGTTGTTTCTTCCCATTCAGCGGTACCACATATGCATCTATATGCGGTTCCTTGGACATCCATTTCCACGAAACCGAAAGCGAATCCTGTTTTTGTTTCAGTATCAACTCACAACCAGAAAAATAAGGCAGGTAGTTGCTGGAATCTTTTACCAGACGCCAGGTTCCGGTTAACTTATCCGACAGCGTTTGCGCCTGTAATTCCGTGCCGGCCAAGTTTATACTTAAAGCAGCTATTGCCCAGATTAATGCTATTTTTTTTATTTCAATTTTCATTCTTTCTGCTGTGTTTCCTATTCCGTATAATCCGGGTTCTGTTTCATATTACCGTTAGCATCCATTTCGGCTTTAGGTATCGGCGCAATACGTCGGTAATCGCTAAATACCAAATCTTTAACCGCATAATTACCGCCCTTACGGTGTAAATCAAGCTGTAGTCGGTTTAAATCCAAGAAGCGATCGCCCTCAAACGCAAATTCTTTTCTACGTTCCTGGATAATCAGTTCCAGCAGTTCATCTCCGGAAGCAGCAGTCGTAAAAGCAGGGTCACGTTCTGCCATCCAAGTAGACAAAACAGCTTTGGCCTGTTCATCCTTTCCCAGCCGGGTATTACATTCGGCAGCGATGAGGTACATTTCAGAGAAGCGCAGCACCTTTTTATTATCGAAGTTCCCGGTATAATTTTTATATTTCTGCACCAGCACCGCATTCGGCTCACCCTGTTCGCGGGCACCTTCTTTAAAAAGTCCTCTTCTAACATCCGTTGCGCTATACAAGCCATACAAGGTTTCGTTGGCCAGCAGATCGCCAGCACTATTCTGGTTATAAATACAAGCCAGCTCATTAAACGAAATATTTGAAACCTCATCTGCATCCACCTCAAATAACGTTTCCTTCTTTACATCAGCCCCATGGTAAGTACCGTCTGCCCAGTAGCTTAGCAGTTCATCTTTAGCAACCAGTTGGAAACCACTGTTATTGATTACATCATTTGCTACAGCCAAGGCCTTTTCGAAATCGCCCATGTACAACCATACCTTAGCTTGAAGGGCCTTTGCCGCGTATAATGAAATCCGTGCAGAACCGTGATATACCGGTTCGCGTGAGATTGCCTGATCTAAGTCGGCCAAAATCTGCTCATATACCTCAGCGACAGTATTCCGCGCCGGTTTCAATGCCGGATCGTACGTTAAGACAATGGGTATACCTAAAGCCTGCGGACTTTCGGTATATGGCCGTGCAAATATTCTAACCAAGTTAAAGTACATCAACGCACGCAAGGCATAAGCTTCACCCTTATCAGAGCGCACGCTTTCATCATCCACAGGTGCATTAATGATGTTATTGACCCTTAAAATGGTGTTGTAAGACATATTCCAGATTCCGCTGAAATCGCCATTATTGGCAAAGACCGTATAATTGTCGAAAGCCACATATTTACCACTATTTTTTATGGAGGTAAAGGCATTGTCTGCATAGAGGTCGCCAAAAACAGGCAGGGTACGTCCATAGAGCGAAACATCCCTTAAATCTGCGTAGGCGCCATTTAGTGCGATGGCAATGTCCGATGCATCATCCAACGCATCTTCAGGTGTTACCGAAGTATAAGGTTTCTGATCTAAAAAGTTTTTGGAACATGCCGAGACCAAGAAGCCCAAGAAGCCCAGCAAGAAGATCTTTCTAGCTTGTTTTAATATGCTATTGCTATTCATATCTATAAAATGCTAATTATTACAAACTCAAGTTAAAGCCAACGGTATAGGTTTTCGGGATATACACCTCATAATTACTACTTCCCGTAACAGACATTTCCGGATCAAAGGGCAGATTTTCATCCTTTACCCATGTCCAGAGGTTTGTACCTCTTACATAAATCCTGGCAGAAGCGATATGCAGTTTAGCTAAAACAGCAGCAGAAAAAGTATATCCCAGTGTCAGGTTCCGTAGGCGGATGTAGTCATCTTTATAGAAATAGCGGCTTGACAAAGAGTTAGAAGCCATATTTCCACCATAGACATATTTAGGCACATTAGTAACCTGGCCGGGTTCCGTCCACCTATCCATTTGTGATGCCACCCTATTAAACGTTGGGTTAGCTCCATCAGACTGTGTATACTTCGCATATTTGTCCATCACTAGGTTACCAAAGTTATAGTATAAGAGTCCTTCCAAGCTCCATCCCTTATAAGAGAAAGTGGAGCCAAAACCACCGAATACTTTTGGCGAGGCCGAGCCAATAATCGTATATTTTGATTCGTTATAGTTACTCGTTGTTTCTTGCAGTGATTCATCTTTATACCACAGTGGATTTCCATTATCCGGGTCTACACCTGCCCATTGAGGTACATAGATCGATTGGAAATCTTCCCCTTCCCGTCTAATAAAATTACCCGATATTTGGTCTTCGCCATTCACCAGGCTTAGAATTTCGTTTTTATTATGAGAAATATTAAAGTTAGCATCCCATTTAAAGTCGCCCGCCATAACAGGTGTTCCCGAAATAGCCAGTTCCATCCCTGTGTTTTTCATCGACCCGATATTATTGGAGAAACTAGCGAATCCGCTGGTAAGTGATAGCGGCTGCGCCATCAATAAATTCGTTGTTTTACGCGCATACCAATCGAAAGTCACGTTCAGGCGCGCATTCAGTAGCGTAGCATCGAAGCCGATATCTAGGGGTTTATTAATTTCCCAGGTTAAGTTATTGTTTCCCACGACGATTGGGGCACTACCATTTTGGCCGAGGTAAGTGTATGCCGAAGCATAGGCGTATAAGGGGCGCCAGTTGTAATCACCTATACCTGCGTTACCATTTACACCATAGGATGCCCGCAGCTTAAGTTGATCGAACACGTCAAGCTGTTGTATCCAATTTTCGTGTTCCATATTCCAGGCAGCGCCTACTGACCAAAAATTACCATAGCGATTATTTGCGCCAAAGCGTGACGAGCCATCCCTACGGAAGCTTGCCGATGCCACAAATTTATTATCCCAAGTAAAATCGGCAATACCCAACCACGAAACAAAAGCATAATTGCTATTATTTCCGACAACACTTTTATAGGTAGACGCCGCAGAGGGCACTTGAATATCCAATGTTGGTACCATACCCAGCACTTGCACGGAGTTAAGGTACATATCGTTTTTTTGCGCCTCATAACCCGCTTTGATATTTGCATGAAGCAGGTGTTCTTTATTCAGCAAGTCGGCATCGTAAGTAAACATATTTGTCCACACCCAGTTGAACAAGCGCGTATTGGCCCGGTAAGCTCCGCCATCCTCATTTACATAGGCACCATAGAAAGGGTTAAAATAACGGTCTTCCTCCACATAATTAAAATCGATACCATATTTAGAATTAAAAGACAGTCCGGGTAAGATTTTAAAATCGGCATAAACACTTCCCACCCCTTTCAGGATTCCCACATCACGGTTATCCATTTCGGCAATGGCCACTGGGTTATTGATACCAGAGACGGGAAAATCAGGAGCCGTAATATTCGGTGATCCATCCGCGTTGCGTGGCGAATACATAGGCAGCAGAAAGTAGGCCGAAAGTACCGGGTTATCATCCGCACCACCATTGCTCGGTCCGGCCTGAGCAGTATGTGATATCATCAAGTTAGAACCCAAAGATAAGCGTTTACTTACCTCTTGCGTATTGTTGACATTCAGGGAATAGCGTTTAAACGAAGAAGCCAACACCACTCCTTCCTGGTTAAAATACCCACCTGAGATATGGTATTTAGATTTTTCGTTTCCACCATCCACCGATAAGTTCAGCTGGTCCTGGTTGCCGGTTCTGCTAATCACATCTATCCAATCGGTATTTACGCCATTATTGCTCCGATAAGTTTTATCCACATAATCGCCCACATTCGCTGCCGTCAGGTTATTCAATGACACCATACTTGCATTATTCAGCAATCCTTCCGCCATCAATTCTTTCCATTGGGCTGTATTAAGCGGTTGGTTTTCCTCATTCATCCACCCCTTATACGATGCGCCAATTTCCGCATCCAAGCGAACCACTGCCTTTCCCGCCTTTCCCTTTTTTGTCGTAATGATGATTACCCCGTTAGCTGCGCGCGAACCATAGATGGAAGAAGCCGAAGCATCTTTCAATACCGAAATATTATCAATATCGTCCGGGTTTAAGCCCGCCAAAGTATTGGAGGTTGTAGCGGTCTGCGTAATGTTTCCCGTATTGATGGGGATACCATCCACCACAAATAAAGGTGCCGAGCTAGCCGATATAGACCCGATGCCCCGGATGCGGATATCCTGAAAAGCGCCCGGTTGCCCACTGCCACCAACCGACTGCAAACCTGCCACCCTTCCTTGCAACATTTTATCTACTGAAGCATGCGGTTCATTTTCTACCACTGCACCAGAAACGGTACTAATGGCGCCAGACACTGCCGATCGTTTTTGTGTACCATAAGCTGTAACCACTGTTTCATCCAAGGCCACCAAGGAAGGCATTAAACCGATGCTAAAGCCATCGGCCGTTTTACGTATCGCGGCATCACCCACAGTCAGTACCCCCTCGCCCAATTGTTCTATTTTTTCCAGCGCAATTTCAATGGGGCTATATCCAATAGAAGAAAACTGCAACACCGCATTTTCAGGCAGTGCCCCTATGTGAAAGCGCCCATTATCATCACTGGTAGTACCCTGGCTTGTATTTTTCACTTTGATAGCAGCAAAAGCAATTGGCTGTTGTGTTTCGCGGTTCACCACCACACCCGTTAACGCGTGCTGTGCCCTAACGGTTGTTGTAGCTACCGCTTCCGTTTTAGTAGCCGCTTGCGCCCGCTCCAACATAATGGTTTTATTTACCAAGCGGTATTTCACCGGTTGGTCTTTCAGCACCACATTCAAAAAATCCTGCAAAGGCATATCCTGTGCATTTACGGTTATTGTTTTAGCACCAACAAGCATAGACTGATTGCCTAGGAATTCATAATCTGTTTGCTGTCGTACTTCTTTCAATACTTCCATCAAGGTTAGGTTCTTTCCTTTTAAGGAGACCCGTTGTGCATAAGTGGCCGCACTGAGCGGTAAGCAGCAGCAGAAAACGAAGAGGGCTTGCAAACTCATCATTTTTACGATATAAGATTTTATCATTAGATTTGTGTAGTTTGGTTTAAACTCATTTTATTTGTTTATGCTCAATAGATAAATATTTTAATTCCAGACTGTTAGGAGGGTGCGGGAACACTCTCCTTCTTTTTGTCATTGCGTAGTGGTTATGTTTCCATTTTATGTCGTTTAATGTTTATACTCTATTCATTATTCCCTGTTTTATTTTAAAGCCTTAGCGATGACCAGCCTTCGGTTTCCTTCTAATCTGTAAGCCAGCCCATTGGCTTCCAACATATTCAACACGGTGGCAATATCTGCGTTGGCGTGTGTTCCGCCAAAGAAAGTGAGTTCTTCGATTTTCCCTTCGTATACCACCTCCAGATCATACCAGCGCGACATTTCACGCATTACCTGTTGCAAATTTTTATTATCAAAGGCAAAGCGACCACTTTTCCAAGCCAGCACCTGTTGCATGTCTGCTTTCCGCTTGCTTAATTTCCCTGCTTGCCATACCACCTCTTCATCGGGGTGCAGTTCCTGCACCATGTTGTCTGCCTTTACTCGTACCTTTCCATTTAATAAGCTGGTTTTCACCGCAGGTTCATCTGCGTAAGCATTGACATTGAAAGCCGTTCCGAGCACTTCCACCTCCTGGTGCTGCGTGCGCACCATAAAAGGTTTATTTTTTTGTTGGCTTACCTCAAAAAAGGCCTCACCATCAAGCTCAACCACCCGTTTTTCATTGGGTTTAAACTGCGCTGCATACCTGAGTTTTGTTGCCGCATTTAGCCACACCTTTGTTCCATCCGATAAAATTACGGTGTAGCGCCCGCCCTTAGGTGTGCGGATCTCCATAAATTGATCTTCGCTTTGCTTATTTGACACCGGCTTACCATTTGTATAAAGCACTTGCCCATCGTTTACTTTTATGGTACCAGCGGCACTATCCAGGATAAAGCGCTTGCCATCATCAAAGGACAAGACAGCCTTATTTCCCACCACTGTTCCGAGCAGCAGGCGCTGGTCATTTTCCTTGTTCTGTTGTTTATCATGCTTGCTAAAAAAGAACAAGCAGCCCAACACTAAAACCATGGAAGCTGCTGCGGCATAAGGTATCAATCGCGAAACATCTTTTCTGCCCAATACGCCTATTTTTCTTTTCCTTTTATACTTATCTTTTCCAAGCGATGCCCAAATACGCTGCTTCAGCGCTGCCCCCATCTCTTCCTCCTCCTGTTCATTCCAGGGTTTTACCGCAATTTCCTCCTTATCAAAGCGTTCATACCACGTATTCAGCTCCTCCAGTTCTGCTTCTGTAGCTGTATTTTGGTGCACTTTCTCCAACAGTTGTAAAATCCTTGTATTCGCTCGATCCATTTTTTAACCTTGTATATATAGGCAGTCACTACAAAAAGAAAAAGGTGCTATACAAAAGCACCTTTTTCTTAAAAAAAATTACAGGACTTTAAATATCGAGGTGTTTATTTGAAAATTCACGCCTTAGGGTAGTCAAGGCCTTCGTTAAATGTTTCTTAACCGTACTTATTGCAATATGCAATTTATCAGCTATTTCCTTGTGCGAAAGTTCCTCCAATCGGCTCATTACAAAGACGTCCCTGCATTTATCCGGCAAGGTATTCGTTACATCATCAATGCTCTGTCTTAATTCCTTTCGCTGTAGCAGGTGATCGGGCTGCATGGGTTGTTTTTCTGGTTCGTATGCTTTTTGCTCCAAGAAGCGTTCGCGCATCAGCATGTCACGATAAACGTTATAAACTTTATATTGAACAGCACGTTTCAGGTATGCTAGGAGCGAAACCTCCAATTGAATTTCATACCTTCTGGCATATAAACTGATGAAAACTTCCTGTACAATTTCTTCTGCCGTTACCGTTGACTTGACTCGCTTATAAGCCGCATAGCATAATACCTTCCAATAACGGTCATAGATTTCATTAAAGGCAGCTTCATCATCTAAAACCATCAAGTGGAACAATTCCCGATCACTTTTATCCTGTAGGTTAGGCATAACGCACACTTATTACAGCCAAAAATAACATAATGCTAGGAAAATCATGATTTTTATATAAAAAAAATAAAAAAAACACCAAAAGCATAGCAATATTACCCAAGTCGAAGCATAAAATGTATTTTTTCAAAAAAAAAGCTCGAAAGGTAGCATTTTTTGACGCAACCTGATATTATTTAGGAAAGAAACGAAAAAACAATAAGCCCATAACCGCCATCAACAAACCGTAAAGCCACCACGGTAAAGCTGTTCTACTTTTTTTTGCCTTTTGTGTTTGATTTACCTGCTCTTGGGCTAATTGCTGTTGTGCAGCTGTGTGCTGCAGGCGGTATTGTGCGCTATCAACCCGTTGCTCTCGTGAAGTCTGCTGCCCCTTAAGCTGTATCCATGCTTCATCTGCGCTTAAGCTGCTATCCGGACGCACATGCACATTTCCCTTTAACCACCAGACGGCATCGTAGGCTGATTGACCGCTGCGGGCAGAACGATTAACATGGTATCTCGTTAAACTGGAATCACTATAAACGTTCTGCGCGGTACGTATAGCCTCACTGCTCGTATATTTTAACTTATGAGCGGTACAGGCCACCAGAAGGCCCATACCGAAAATTAAGTAGCATCTGCTCATTGTCCGCGCTCCTTCCCCATCCAATCGGCCACCGCATATAAGCTCTTGATGGGCCGCCGCTTGCGGTATACCCCGTCGCCTTCCCGGCTACCGCTATCATTGGTATTACCTTCTACCGTGATCACTTCCTTTTCGCCCCATTGGTCGATAAAGCCACAGTGGGCAATGCGTTTGAGGGAGGGGAAGTAGAGGCCAAAGATAGTTGCCAGTTGCGCGTTGCTAGTTGTGCGTGAAGCCTTTTTAGTTGCGCGTTGCCAGTTACGAGTTGTGAGGGGATTGCCTTGCTTCCATATGAGTTTATCATTTGGGAAGAGGCTGGCGGCCCAAGCCGTTCGGGGGTTTTCCACGCCAGCTTGCCCCAGCACCCAGCAAACAAAGGCTGCACACCAGGCATTGCCTTTGCCGAGGCCCGTATAGCGCAGGTATGCTTCTACCTGTGGGCCGTCGTTATGGCCGGTAGCTTCGCGTACGCCGACCTGGCTATCGTAAATGGCTTTGACTTGCTGGCGCAAAGGTGTTTGCGAAGCGGCACACGGCACATCTACTAACGTAATGTTGTTCGAATGCTCCGTCGAAAAGGCGATTAACAAGCTTACTGCTATGATGAGCAGGAGGCTTATTATAAGTAAAGTTTTCATATCAATTTCTTTTTAAATGTTCTTTATTGATTTTTATTAATCCTTTCTTCTTGATTTTTATTCATGTTCTTTATTCTTGATAATAAAGAACCAAACAATCAAGGCTGTGCAGGCTACGTTGCATCTGTTTGCAAAGTATCCATGGCGCGTATTGCAGCCGCTTCGCTTCCTCAATACGCTTGGTATACTGCAAATTGAACGGTTCTGCTGATACTTTGCTGCTCGATGCTGCCGTATCCTTCAAGGCCGGTCTACAAGCGTGCCGTAGTTTGTAACCATTAATATCTTCATTGGCTCGGTTTATACGTCGCAGGTTTAACATGGGGAAGGAATGCCGTTTCTATAAATTTCTTGCAAAACAGAACCTATTCCCGTATTTTTGTATTTATGGAAACGCTCGAAATAAAAGTCCCTGAAAGTAAACTCACTTTAGTGAAAGCTTATTTAAAAGAGCTTGGGGTTTCTATTAAAGTAAAAAAGGAATCTAAGCAACCCAATGCTACTACCCTAGCTGCTATGAATGAATTAAAAGCAGGTAAAGGAAAAAAATTCAATAGTGTGGACGAATTATTTAACAGCTATGATTTAGCCTAATGTTTGAAATTGTTACCTCAACCAAGTTTCTAAAAGACCTAAAACTTCTCAAAAAACGTTCTACCAAAGACCTAAAATTATTGCAAGACCTCTAGGCACCCACTCCGACTTATTTTAATTTCAGTGAACTGTTGCAGACGAGCTACACTATCGCCGCCAGTGCCGATATGAAAGCATAAAGCAAAGCCAAGAAGAACCCCAGATAAAAGCTTATTTTCTGCCATGATAAGAGGGATTTAAAGTTCCGCTCAAAATGTTCTGCGGCATACTCGCCCAAGAATGGCCAATTTTGGTGCAGCACCCAAAGGCAGAGCTGTACAAAGCTGAGTACGGCAATAGCAGCAATGAGCACTGCGCTTAATATACCGTAGTCAATAGGTGCTGCCGTGACGTCCACCAGACGGATGAGGGGTTGGTAGCAGAGATAAGCCAGAATACTGGCCAGTAAAAGAGTTGTTAACAGGTATTTTCTGTAAATGATGATGAAGTTTTCCATTGTCGTTGTTCGATTTTCGTTACTCGTTGTTCGTTATTGGTTATTGGTTGTTGGTTGCCTCCGTGTGAGGTAGGCAAGTTTGATGTTAATTAAGCAACCGGACCCTCGGGGTCCGGTTGGATGGGCGTTACAGGTTGGTATCCTGACCAAAGGTTTTCACTTCGGTGTAGCGGTTACCCGGTGTATCTACCATGGAAATCCTAAAGGATACTGTATTGTAATCCTCGTTGTCTACCGTAGCGGTATAAAACCATTCTATACCTTGGTTATCTACGCTTTCGGCATAACCACTTTCTATCACCGTACCATCGTCATCTAGTATTTCAACCATCACTTCCGTTACCATGAGTACATCCTTAATGAGGATGGATAACAAATCGCCCACTACTCCGGTATAAGCTCTATCGTCCAGACGTCTTACTACTGGTGGCGTAAAGAAGTCCTTGACGGCTACGTTATAGGCTGTTTGGTTAACATTAGCCTTTGCTTGATAGGCTGCCTTCAATTCGGGATCTGCTATTGCCTTACGAGCATAAAGCGAAGCATCCAGGAAACGGTTTTGTACCTGCAGCTGCACATCGGTGAAAAGCTTTCCATCCTTACGCTTTCTAGGTTTGCGTGCGATAATGGTTTGATCGCCCCGCTGACGGAATACCAACATTTTGCCTACCCGACCGCTTGCTCCTGCCATTACTTCGTTGTCAAATGATTTTGCCATGATCTTAAAAATTTAAAAGTTAAAAAATCTGTTTATGTAAGCTGTTCCGGGTACCCAATCGTCTGACTTACAAGAGCAAAGGTTAGCAAAATAATTTATAAATCAATGGTTATCAATGTGTTGCGAATGATTATGAAGGTTATTGAAGCCTGTTGAAGGATTATGAAAATTTATATTTCGTTTATTTCGCGCTTTCTCTGTTTTACAAGGAACTCACGCTGCTTTACGGCGCTACCAGAAAATTAATCAAGAACTCTTATCTCTTAGCTGCTTGTTTGCTTTTTGTTGGGTATTTGTTATGCTTAGAAAGGGCTTAGACATAGCTTGGCAAGGAATTTTATTGGGTGGTGCTTCGCTATTTGTAGGGTATTTGTTGTGCGGTTCTTGTCCCGTTGTTGTGAGATTGTTATGTGGTTGTTGGGTATCTGTTGGGTTATTGTTATATTAACCTATAACGGTTGTTAGGTAATTGATAGCTAGTAAGCCGCTATGCATAACGACTTACTTTTTATTATCCATTTCACAGCTCCCCAGTTCTTCTTATTGCGTCCAGCACTTCATTTTCCAGGTAAACATCCTTACCATCCAGCTTATAGGGTTTCAGGATTTTCTTCTTTTTGAGGTAATATAATTTGGTATCGCCAATTTTCAGCATTTGCTTCACATCAGCATTGTCTAAGATGCGGGGAGTTGCGGCTAACGGTGCAGGTTGGTTTTGCAGCTGCCGTAAAATATCGGGCAAATTGATAATTGCCTGAAGCATTTGCTTCACTAAGGAAATCAGTTCGTCAATTTTGGTTTGCATCATGGTTTTTAATTGGTTTTTGGTATGTTTTGAAATATATGTAAGTTTGTTCAGTACAAACAAAATATAAACATGATATAAAAAAAAGAATTTAAATATATAACATATTTAGCGACAGCTATTTACCTCGTCATCTAAATCTGAGAAATTTACAACTACACGAAGGAAGAATAGACTGATCGCTCGCGCATGCGGGCATCAGTTTCTACGTGTAGTACCATCTCAGAGGTCTGATGACGGGATTCTAGATGACCCGCTATTTTTTGGCCCTTCTCTTATGCTAACCACTAACGATTTCATCCTGCTCCCTCTTGAACATCATGGCTTTAGTCCTGCATTTTTAAAATGCTGTAAAGCCCATCATTTTTACACCCTGAAAGATGTTATCGATTTAGGGGCAAAGCACATCATTCAATCTCCTGCATTTACGGCAGGTTTCTTCGATGAGCTATCCTCTTTTTTACAGCAACATCGATTGCTATACCTTTTGGATTTAGCAGACCGGCAGTAGCTACCATAGGTTTTCCTTCACAAAATCGCGTATGGCCTTTGCATATTCTGGCCCAATTAAAATATGGCTGCTCACGCCATCCAGAATAATTTTGCTTTCCTGGACTTCCCGAATCAGCCACTTGTTTACCAAGAAGGAACGTTCGACCATCATGAAGTCATCCTCCCCCAGCTTCCGCTTAAATTCTTTTAATGTTTTCCGGGTTTCTACCTCCCCTTTAAGCGTTCCTATGGTACACGTATTGCCCTTAACCTGAACGTATTGAATATCATGAAGATCTATCTTGACTTCTTTTTTGGCCTTTGCATCCCTTACAAATATATAGGGCTGTGCTACCTTTACTGCTCTTTGCCCTATCCCGGTAATTGCCTCAAGTGCCCAACTTACTGCTTGTTTCAACCGATCATAGGCAATAGGCTTAGACAAAAAGTCGATGGGATGTGTTGTAAAACTTTCGCAGGCAAACTCTTTATAATACGTTTAAGTTTTTTACGTTCATTGCCTTAGTTATTAGCGGTGTAGGTTTACTGGGACTGGTATCGTTAATGGCTGTTCAACGCGTAAAAGAAATTGGTGTCCGTAAGGTTTTAGGTGCATCTGTAAAAAATATTGTGATGCTCTTTTTAAAAGATTTTATCTTATTGATACTAATTGCCTTTATTATAGCAGTACCCATTGCTTGGTATGCCATGTATAGCTGGTTGCAAGAATTTGCCTATCAGATTACAATTTCACCCTTATATTTTATTGTGGGATTACTGTCCACTTTTTTTGTTGCAGGAACAACTGTTTTTATCCGTAGCTTCATTGCTGCTACAAACAACCCCATTAAAGCAATAAAAGAGGACTAACGTGTTTACACACCCCGAACCATCTTGTTTCCGCATGAGATAGGGTAGTTGGGCCTCCGCTACACACATAATATAATTAAAGTGGCAAATAAAAATAGAAGGTGCTTCCCATGCCCGGTTTACTTTCCAGACCGATTTCACCTCCTTGTGCCTCGATGAACTCCTTGCTTATAGCAAGACCCAGTCCCGTTCCTGTTCGGTTACTTCCAGGTACTTGAAAATAACGTTCAAAAATACGCTGCTGATAACGGTTGTCAATTCCCTTCCCATGGTCTTGAACACTGAAGCATATTTTTTCTTTTTTCAGCGTTATGCCAACGATGATGTCACCCTGTTCTGGCGAATACCTAATAGCATTGCTGAGAAAGTTGGTTAGTACCCAAGCCACCTTCTCCGGGTCTGCCTTGATCAATGGAAGATGCTCTTGCATGTCTATTCGAACATGAAGGTGTTTGCTTTCGGCGGCAATGTGGGTAGCATCAACAGCATAGCTAATCATCTCATGTGCATTGCATTGTCGAATGTTAAGCTGTATATTGCCCGTTTCTACCTGCGACATATTCAACAATTCACCGGTAATACGTAGCAGTCGGTCACTATCTTCTCCTATACTTTGTAGAAGGTTTTCCTGCTCCTGATTCAGTTTGCCCGTTGTTTCGTTATGCAGCAATTGTAAGCCCATCTTGATCGAGGCGATAGGTGTCTTCAGTTCATGTGAAACCGTAGCTATGAAATTAGTCTTGGCCAAATCCAACTCACGGAAAGGAGTAATATTCCGTAGGAGTATAACTGAACCGATAAACTGTTCATCCTTTTCTCCGGTTGGAACAATATTAATCGGGATCAGTTCTTGTTCAAAAAAACTTTCTTTTCCATCGGCATATATGCGAATGGTTCCGGTTCTTGGTTTTTCTAAAGCAGGATCGTTACATAGGGAGCGAAGGAGGTCATTCTGTACCGCTAGTTCTGATATCCTTTTTCCTAAGATATCTTCCCGGTTCAAGCCAATGATTCTGAATGCTTCGTCATTGGCAAAAAGTACGATCTGCTGCTCATCCAACCCAATAACGGGGTCATGCATGTTGTTGATGAGTGTCTCAATACGCTTTTTTTCCATCAGCAGGCGGGACAGATTACTTCCGGCATACTCTTCTAATTTTTCTGCCATTGTATTAAATGAGCTAGCCAGTTCGCTGAATTCGCTGTGTCCATCTAGATGTACACGTTGCCTGTAATTTCGGTCAGTAATTGCTTTGATACTGGCCGTCAGTTCGGCAATGGGATTGGCAATATTTCCTGGAAGGTTGACCAATAACACAAAAGCAATTAAAAAGCAAAGAGCACCGGTGGTACCGATCCACAAATTTGCATTTTCAGAAGTTTGCATAGCCGAAGCGCTTTTTCGGGATATGGCTTGCATATTCAACATCATGATATCCAAAATATCCTGACGAATAAGTGGATAAAGTAAGGTATTTTCCTTATTGTTTGCCAACTGCCCAAAATGTATTGTCAGATTTTCTGTAGCCTTCTTTTCACCTTTTTCTGTTACATTGATACGCTGTTTGGCAAGATTTTCTTCGAACAATTTAATAGCAAGGGAATCGTTCCGAAAATGATCCAACTCTCTCAACATATTTCTGGAATACGTAAGGGTATTATAATTAGCCTTTAAAATCAGCTCCGTATCTTTTTTCATTTGCTGAAGATTCCAGATGCTAATAGCCGATAGCGTGACGATCAGCAGGAATAGGAGTCCCACCCCTAAAGTCAGTTTTGTTTTTATTTTCATCTATTTATCTTTTATTTATAGCTGATGAGCGCTCGACGGGAATAATTATCGTCCTGTGTGACAATATGATTTCCATCTCGGTTTCAGTGGAATAAATTTGTTCTTTTATTGGCATTGAAGCTTGCATGAGTTGAACTTATTCAAATTGGTAAAGGCCAACCTATGTTCTTCAATGGCGATTATGACGATAGTATAATCAGATCGATACTGTCTTTTGATAATTGTTTCAGTAAATGTTTTAACATACTTCCTGCCCGTATAAGACGGAAAAAACTGAACCGCGGCTTGCCAATACATACCGTAGTCACATGATATTTCAACACCAAGGATAAGCGTTTGCAGAAGCAGATTAAAGGGTATGAAACCGCGCTAAAGGCATTGGGATACCAATACGACCAGCTGCAACGCAAAATCGACGATAGCGTAGGTAAAAGTTATTATAATGATAGTGAGGCCGCTATTGCCAACCTGCAACAACAGATTAAAAACCTAGCAGCCGCAAGGGACGCAGAAAGCAAGAAAAAGAAAAAGGATCAGTCGGCGATAGATGGATATAACGAGGCGATCATAAACGCCCAGAACGCCATTGAGGACATCAATAAATCGGTAAGCGAGCAATTATTGCAGACCAATTTCAAGCAGTTGTCTGATAATATCGCCAATGCTTTACTGAGTGCATTCGAGGCAGGAGAGGATGGCATTAAGGCCATGGACGACACGTTTGACCAGTTCATCAAAAATGCCTTGGCGAATTCACTTAAGCTGAAACTGATCGAGCCGCTTATCAAGAACATGACCGATGACCTAACAAAATACATGATGGGCAATGATCAGTCGTTGGCTGGGTACGATTTTACCGGATGGAGACAGCAATTGGAAGATGCCGGAAAAGACTTCTCTAGCGCATTAGATGAAGCCTATAAAGGACTTGGATTGGAAAAAAGTGGCAACAGTTCAGGTAGTGATGGCTTGGCAGGTACAATAGGACGCTCCATCACCGAAGATACCGCAAACAAGTGGATGGGAGTTCAATTGAACATGTACACAATTGCCAAGAACCATTATGCGGAGGCTTTAGTGCAGACCAAATTGCAGCAATCTTACTTAAGCATTGCCACAAGGAACTTAGATGCTGCTTTGGGAATAGAAAGAAACACGGCGGCGACGGTATCGGAACTAAAGAACGCAGTAGGGTACCTGACAACAATTGCCAACAATACAAAACAGGGAATGTCGGGGAGGGACAGCGGTCGATGAAAGGATTTTGCTTTATAACCTGGCTTGAGATTGCGAGGAACGAAGATGGTGCTATTATCTCACAAGAATGGCATACGCGTGACGCTTGGGGAGATGTAGGATATAATTAGATAACATCCCATCCTTATAATCCTATAAGGTGTTTTTAAGTTACAATTGCATAATTCAAATCAGAATACCGTACAGTTATTTTAGGTAATTTTTCTAATGGTATGTCAAATGTACGGGAATATCTGGTAGGAACAGTTTTGCCAACAATAGCTTTTTGATAAAAGTTATCGTAGCTCAATAGTTTACACATCTTAGATTCACCATATTCATTGCGATAACAAAAGATTTTTCCTATGTCATCATTTTTCAATTCAAAGACACTTTTTTCTTCGTTAGGAAATACATTTGTAACTTTCCTTATTTTACGTTCCGTCATTGTTTTTTAGTCAACAACCAGCACCATTGCTAGTCAAACGTAAAGGTAGGTATAAATTACGTGTCCAGGTTACAATACGTTTGTGTTGAGTTATTCGAGGTCTGGAAATAAGTATTCAAACATATCAGAAGCTTGTTGTACCGTTGTTTCGTGATTATCGTTGTTGTTATTCATAATAATATAAACACTGCTTTCAATATCGTTGAAATGTGTAAAGTTTTCATCTCCAAAAGTGTTTTCCATTGCTCTTTTATAAACCCTAAACCTCTTCGTGTTTGACTTGCTTTCTTCTTTTTGGGTTGAGGGGTCGTAACTGTTTGATCCCAAAAAACCAAAATTCGCAAATTTGTCACGTTCCAGTATGTATAGCATTATCTGCAAGCATGTGCCAACAATTTTTGAGCATTTCTTTTCTCCGGTAAGTATGTTGAATCTTTTAGGACTATTTTTTAAACGCTTTGGATAATATTTAATAACATAAATGTTATGATTGTATTTTTCAACCTCGACAATATAAATATGTCCTTTATTGCGTTTCGATACAGGATCTGTTCGGAATGTGAATGTGAGTAATCTTTCAAGGTATGGCCTACCATTTGGTATCTGGTTTCCAACCTTTTGGAAATGATAACTACCGTCAAACATTAAGGCACAAGGTACGCGTACGCTGAACATCTAGAGGATTTTAGGTCATCCGATGTTCTTTTTGATAGATTTATAGTCTGCCTTTTGCTTTTTAACGCACTCATAGGTGCATCTAATGTGACAACTGTATCATACTGCAATTTTAGTGATTTACCACTTATAGTTGCTGGTTTTAATATATGTCCCATATTATGAGGTGTGTAGCATTGTTCAACTTTACAAACATAATACAATTCAATAAGTTTTCAACAAAACGTACAAAAATTTTTGTACAATTCTACAGAGAGGTTACAAATATAGTGCCTACCTTACACCCCATGACACCCAAGCAACAAAACCAAAACCCACACATTTTATTGCGTGGGTTTCGTGAGTTTTTACCTTTAGCATTGAAAGGTGAAGCAAATATACAATAAAAATAGCAGTGAGATCTAAGGATTTAGGAGATTGTTTACCAACGATTCTAATTTAGGAAAATATTTAGTGAACACCTCGTGAGCTATAGCGACTATTGAAGGCCAAACACCGTCAAGTATTTTTTCTCCTGTATGCTGAAATAAAAAACCAAGTATTTTATCTCTAAAACTATTCTTCCCCAGAAGAACAGCATCCTTTAATTGATTTATTGCTTCTTTTATTTCTTGAAGTGATTCAGTATAACCATTATGTGGCAACGCATCTATTATGCTGTTCAGCTGACGGTGAATAGAATCGGACTCATCTTTTGAAAACAAATCTTGCCTTACATCTACACCAAATTCCATTAGAACACCATACAATTGATATAAAGCCTCCTCGATATAGTCTAAAATTTGCCCTGATTCATTAGAAGAGCTATTCTTTAAATCGGTCTGGTAATTCGCAAATATTGAAATTATCTTTGTAGTTACAGCTATCCTGTCAGAAGATGGTATTTTATAAATTGACGACTTTAGCTTATCGATCCAATCACTTTCTGTGCGAATTCCAACAGCAACGTTTCTAATAGCTACACGACCACCAAAAACATCATTAAAAATATATTCTGCTTTGTTTTGTATTATTCTGGGAAAGTTTATTTCCGGAATCTGAATAGTTAACATAATATGGAATTTTAGTTTATAATTGCTACCTTTTTTGCCACCTGCATTAAAAAGTAAAAGGTAACTAACTAGTTAACAGCCAATTACCTTTTTAATAAGCGGAGAGTGAGGGATTCGAACTATCCTTGTAACTCTTTGATTTAATATCTTTTATAAGTTCCGTTTTTACGAGGTCTCGCTAGGGTCTCGCAATACTGTTTTCTTATATTCCCTATTTCGTTTTGCTATACAAATATACTGAATAAACCTGTCTTTTTCACGGATAAGTAGCATTATTTGAGATTGTTAGTTGGCTGTTTTTTAGCTATGTAGGATAGTTTTAGTATATTCGTTGTACCAATCGCTTATTACGAATAAATAACTTCATTATGGATAATAAAGAACTATTCACGGATAAAATCACGAAAGGCAATCGTACTTATTTCTTTGATGTAAAAAGGTCAGAAAATGGTGGTTTGTATCTTTCATCGACGATGGCTTCGAAAAATACAAGATATTGATCTTTGAAGAGGATATCAAAGACTTCAAAAAAGGCTTTAACCGTGCTGTCAAAAAATTGGAAAAGCTTACCGATCTGGAAAGTGACAAGAAAAGTTATACTTTGGACGATATCCGCGAACAGCATCCACAAGCTTATTTGCCATGGTTGCCCGAAGATGATGAAAAACTGGAAGCTTTGTTTTGTGAAGGAAAGACTGTCAAGGAACTGGCCAATATCTTCCAACGTAAAGAAGGTGCTATTACATCACGGATTAAGAAGTTGGAACTGAAAGAAAAGTACAGCTAATTATCTGTTATAGAGCTGCTTTAATTTCCTCTTTGTCCAAGCCTAAATATTCACAGACTTCCTCTATACTAAGCAATTGGTGAGCTTGCTTGCCTCGTATTTTTTTAACCGTATTGTATATACGTAAACTCTGCCGGTAGCTCTTGCCGGTGATACGAGATATGTCCTTCGGATAAATATAGATTCTTCTCATTTCTATACTCTATGTACGCTTTATCTATTCATTTGACATGAAGATGGACTGGCGTAGCTATTCATCATTCAGATACCCAACTTACTAACAAGTTGGTATAAAGCTGAGGTGGAATCTTGTTGCAATTTACGAATATAATTAGGAAATATTTTTCCAGCTTATTTTGACTGCAGATAATGTTGGAAGTTCCAAACGTTGCTCCTTTAAGATGTCAAAGCCTTGTTTTGAATAAAAGTTGAGCGGAGATAAGTAAAGTTCACCGTTAATTTTACGATCGTCATTATGGTCGATAACCCAACCGCAAAGCATTTCTTCATTCTCTTTTAAATCCATCATTAATTTCGAACCGACACGATGCCCTTGAATCGAACTGGATAGGATTATTGCAAACCATTTTTCCTGGTTGCGATAAAACTTTGTTGCCCATCCAACAATTTCATTGTTTAATCTAACAAGTATATGCGTAGGACTTTCTAACCCATTGATATAAGTGTTAAAATCTTCTACCTTATCATACGCTAATTTTGCTGGATACTCACTATTCCAAAGTTGCATAACATTTTTTTTTCATCAGGTGAAAAGGAAACGGTACAATCGAATTTCAAATCATCATTAGCCATAATTACCCCCAATTCGACTAAATATTTTATCGGGATGCCATATTGTATCCTCTCCGTATGTCATCCTTATTGCAGTTGTGTCTTGAACTTCGAAACCGTTATTGACAAGAAACTGAAGCCCCACAAAATTGTCTAATGGCAAAATAGCGGCATCCGTTCCACTATACTTGAGACTCATTAATCCTAAACCTGCGCGCTCTGTCTTAGCATATATTGGACCTTGACCGAGCTTTGGAAAATAATAACCTTCGACCATACCTTCGTGTTCAAAGATTACAGCTTGTTTAAGATGACTATCTATTAATTCACGCCTATTTTCTCCACTTATTTCTTGATCTAGTTTATGAATTTGCTCATAAAAGGAAGGCGAGGATGGTTTCAGTTGATCTGGCAATGATTGTTGCGGCCATAAACGCTCACGCTTGAGAAACTGGTATGAACCAACTATTCTGAAACCAGCTTTTTTATAAACTGGAGCTCCTAGATCTGTTGCGATCAAATTGACGGATACTACTCCATTTTTAATAGCTAAGTCTATTAAGTAGCTTACAATCATGTAACCGATTCCTTGACCACGATATGATTGCTCCACGATTATGTGCCCCAACCAAGCTGAATTTTGGTGTAATATTAGAGCTCCAACACCGATGATTTTATTTTTAAAAATAACTTTAACAGGCATGCAAAAAGATTGAAGACAGTATTCCATTAAGGAAATGGTAATATCCCCCCATCCTTCTGGTTGGAGATGACGCATTGAAGGTAAATCTTGGAGCGTGAGTGGGCGTATATCCATGCTTTTTAGATTTTCGGCCAAATTGTCTCAAAATATTCGCAGACAAGCTCCATATTTTCGGACGGTTGCAAGCCATGATCACTAAGTTCTCGTGTGTAATAATCCCAATGCACTTTTTGCCAATAGCTTAAGCTTCTATCTCCTTCCCCTTCAATAAACGCGTATTCCGCTGTGATATCTTTAAATTTTACAAGCTGCACTTTGACGGTTTTGGTGATCGCTTTGGGTATTCCATCCCAATCGGTCACGATGGCCATATCTCCGATTGCAGGCAGTTTTTCTTCATTGATTTGCAACCCGGGTAAGGAATGTGTGGTAGCTTGTTTAATACCCTCGCTTACGAGTTCGGCACATTCGTCTGCGTCCTTTTCGTTATCACAGAAGTAATAAGACGGCGGTGTTTCTACACCACTATATTCCGGCATTTCATTTTGAAATTCTTTCCAAAAACTATCTATCATATTTCTCTAATTAACCTATGAGCTATTGCAATTTACAAAATAAACTTAGGAAATATGTGACCATATTGATCCAATACCGCCATTTGGTACGCCTGCACTTTTAGGTTGGCTTTATTATACCAATTTTTAACCTATAATCACTGATTAGCTGCAGCAAAGGTGAGTTTAAAAGTGAGTGTGATATGGCAAGACAATCAGGTATTATTAAATTGAAGGGTACTATCGGGGATATTACCTTTTACAAAAGCAAGGATGGCTATTTGGCCAGACAAAAAGGCGGCGTTGATAACGAGCGCTTTCATAACGATCCGAAATTTCAGCGAACGAGGGAGAACGCAGCGGAATTTGCGCGAGCGGGCAAAGCAAGCAAGGCATTGTGTACAGCCATCCGACCGGTATTGAACAAAACGCAGGATTCGCGTATGATCTCACGCTTGGTGAAATCGATGATGCAGGTGATCAAAGCGGACCAGATTAGCAATCGTGGATTGCGAAATGTATTGGATGGTGAGCTGATCCTGTTACAGGGATTTGATTTCAACGGGAATGCCCGCTTGAGTGCGACGGTATATGCTCCATATACCACGGCAATCGGTCGTGCGACCGGCGTATTGGAGGTGAACGTAGCCAGCTTTGTCCCGGACAGTCAAATTGTAGCTCCGGGAGGCACGACGCATTTTCGTTTGATTTCTGCTGGTGTGGAGGTTGATTTTGAGAATGAAACTTTTGCGTTGGCACAAAGCTCTTCTGCAGAGATTGCATTTGACAATACGGCTAGTGGAGCTATTAGTTTAAGCAATGATATTGGTGTGGAGGAATCTACAAAACCGTTGTTCCTGGTATTCGGGATTGAGTTTCTGCAACAGGTTAATGGAACATTCTACGCGTTGAACAACGGTGCATATAATGTTTTGAGTTTGGTGTTAGTTGATACAGGTGTGTAATGTTGGTGGTGAAATTGTTGCGGGCGTACAGTGACCAAGGCACTAATGGTGAGATTTGGATTGGTGGTGACTTGGAGTGTTATACCATTGAATTGCCTTGGCGCGACAACGTCCGTAACATTTCCTGTATTCCTGAAGGAACTTACCCATTGGTCAAGCGATACAGCAAACGATTTGGATGGCACATTTTGGTAAGAGATGTACCGATGCGAAGTGCCATTTTATTTCATCCAGCGAATAATGCGAAGAAAGAATTGCGTGGATGTATTGCGCCTGTTAGCGAGTTGACAGGGGACGGCAAAGGGATAAGATCAAGAGTCGCATTTGAAAAGTTGAAAGGAGCTGTTTACGCTGCTTTGGATCAGGAACAGGAAGTTGTATTGATTATTGAAAGAAAGGAGAACGTATGAATGTTTTAGAAAGAGCTCAGGCTCCTACACCCAAATTTTTCAAGGTGCTGCGCAGTATAGGTTTGATCGTTGCTGCCGTCGGCGGAGCAATTGTTACAGCCCCAGTGGCGCTACCGGTTGCCTTGGTGACTATCGGTGGTTATTTGACTGTGGCAGGTGGTGTACTTTCTACCATTAGCCAGATTACGGTAGATGACAAAGATAAGCCGGAAGGTTCAAAGGAGGCTCCCGATGAATAGATCTGCAGTAGGTATGGGAACTTGCGGTGGTCTGTTGATGGGGATTTTTCCATCATTGCTCATCGGCGATATTTTCCGCACCGTCATACTAGCAATAGTTGGCGCAACCGTCAGTTTTTTTGTATCTTTACTACTTGCGCATTTAGTGAAAAGAAAACGATAAAGTTGTGGTGGCTTTATTCATTAGAAAGCTCGGCGAATGCCGGGCTTTCGTTATTTTAGAAATTTCGGCCACATATTGTACCCAATATTAGGGTCATTTGATTTATACTGCCGGATCAACTGTACCTCCATAGCGTTTACCTCCCTTAGATCTTCTGTATACGATTCCCAAATAATTTCCTTCCGTATTGTAAAATCTTTTCGTTGCTCCAAGCTGAAGTCATTTTCTATCAGTAGGCTATTAGCACTACCGAAGTAATTCAAGGTGTTGGTAAGATCCTTTCCAATATAAATTTTTCCATTAGGATAAGTGATTTTATAAATAACCTTTAGCTTCATTGAATAAGTGTTTTTTGTGAAGTTATTAAACTCATTCCAAAAGAAAAAAGAGAAAAAAAGAAAGTGGTATTTCAATGAATGACTGGCTAATAAAGCAAGGTTTTTCCTAAAAATACTATCCAGAGGATGGAGATTTTTGGGAAAAGCTCGTTCTTGACCTTGCTGTTTAGCCATCTCGCATTATCTTACTTTGCTTTTTTGCTTTTTATGGGCTGTTATATTTATTGTATGCATTTTTATCAGAGAGCTTATTTCTTCTGCTAAGGCTGGTAGCTGGCTGCAATGAGCGCAGCGGATTGCTGACCAGCTACCAAGCTTCGCGAGCCGCCTGCGAGTGGAGCGAGGGTGCCGGACCAAGAGGTACGAAGTACCGGGGGACGGCATATGTAGGTGAGCTTGGCTGGCGGTATTTTTGATGTGTGGAATTTGTGGTTTGGGAGTTTCAAAAATGGTGACAGCCGAAAGCTCGCCTACACAAGGTGGACTAGGCATGCATGCGGAAAAGTAAGTGATGTAGAACTGGAATGGTGCTGGACAGCGTAGCCGATAATGAACCATAGCAAAATGAAGGCGCCCCGCAGGACAGCTCCATGGAAGAACGAAATCACTTGCCGGAGCAACCGACTGGTCATGCAAAAATAATGACAATCTGCGTAGCAACCGAAGGGCGAATAGGCTCTACACTGGATCGGAATTGTGAAAGGGCGTGTAGTGCCTATCGGATTGGCGTTATTTTTTGCAAAAGGAGATTGCGATCAGTGCTTTGGCCTGCCTATGGCCACCGCAGCCCGAGCGACCTGCAGGCGAGCCAAACTCGAGACGGCGGTGGATGGCGTGGTGCTACATGGAATGAAATGGAATACAGCTCCACGCCAGACAAAGTAGCCGCCTATGAGGAGGACGAACTGAACTGCAAGGATGGTGACAATCTGCGCAGCACCCGTAGGGCAAATAGACGCTATCCCAATGCTTTTGGAATTGAGCACCCATGGATAGGGTCTATTTGGATTGGCGACATACTTGCTGAAGGAGGACAACGAATGCCTTATTTCCTATCAGAAAAGGAGTTAAAATTCACTCAAAGTGTTACTTCGTCCAAGAATGCTTTCCAAAGGATAAAACCTCTGTCCGGGTCGCTGTAGTCATGAAGGATACGACTAAATCTTTCGGGAGTATGGTTTTCTAAGAAAACCTGTCTACCTTTTTCACGAATAATCTGGAGATCTTTATCTATCATCGCAACATCGTCTTTCAAGACGGTTTTATTTTTATCTGTGTGCCAGATATAAGTCGCCTCCTCCGTATCTAAGGTTTCAAGGATGATGTGGTACTGGCTGTCTCCGGATAGAAGAAATACAAATGCAAAGGGACTAAGCACGAACCTAATCTTCATAATACTGCTCTGGTGGTGATCGGCTAAAAATTGAACTTGACGAGAGTGTTTGTATTTTCGTAACTTAAGGATTTCAGAAAGTAACTCTTCGGCGTTTTGATATACAGTATCGCCATTCTGTAACTGATCTGAAGTCAAAATATTTTGTTTTTGCAAAGGTAGCTTGCCTAATAGTCCCTTGCTCAGAAACTGGAATTTCACACCTTCTACAATTTCTTTATTTATTCGTTCTATATCATCGGAAGTAGCGATTTGCGCGACCAGTTTTCCGTACTCAAATTCAGCGTTTAGGTGAACAGTGATATTTTTAGATTTCAGTATCTTGATGAAGTAAGGTTTTAATACCTCAAATTCAGGCCTAATCTCCAAATTTTCGATTTGAAATTCCAAAATCGTATGCATCTCTTCCACTTTATAAGTGAAGGCTACATGACCATAATGGAACGATAGGTCTTCAATGGGGATCTTGGTTATCTTTTCTAAACTAAATAGATGACCAACTTGAGCGTTATAGTCCACTGTTGGTTCATCAAAAAGTGTAGCTTGTTTGGTGATTTTACGATAATAGATATTCCGTTTTAGAAACATCTTGTCTAGATAATCGATCTGTACATCCCGATAGTCGTATATAGTTGGATTGATCTCGGATCGCTGCACCCGACCGATGTATTGAATCAATTTTCCATGGAAAGCAAAGGGATAGGCCAAAAGTAGTGTGCTGATATGCTGAATATCCGAACCCTCTCCAAAATATTGACCTGTCGTAATCAGTACTTGAAAATTACCTTCTGACAATGTTTTCCATTTCGCTTTCTTACTACTGTCTGAATCATCTCCGCTGAGCGTTATGGTTTCATAATTTGATTTTAGCAATAGATTAAGCGTCTCGATATGTTCTTTTCTTTCGGTAATTATAACCGCCTTTTTTCCTTGATTTAGCTCTGCGGATACATCGTCTACTATTAATCGGTTTCTTGCTGTATCATGAATTAGAATTTGGGAAAGTGTTTCGAAACTGTCGGTTTTAGAATTATAGGGAACATGGAGTTTGGTATTCCGGACGATGATATTTGCCCTTTTGTAATCTTCAATTTCCTCTGGTCGGATTTCCGTAATGATATCACCGAGATAAGTAAAGATCAATTTATCATCATTATATTTCCGAAAAGGAGTCGCTGTGAGACCATAGCAATAAACACTGTTAAGTTTTCCGACGGTGGTACGGTAAGATTCCGCTGGAATATGATGGCATTCGTCGATTAGAATTGTACCAAATTTGTCTTGAATAATTTCGATATATTTAGGGAGACTTTGTATCGTTGCAATGGTTATCTTACTGGTACCCAATTTTGCTTTTCCCTGCCCTATAATTCCGATATCTGCTTTTGGTATCCCCAAGAATGATTCAATACGTTCTATCCATTGATCTAACAGCTGTTTACGATGCACGACAATAAGTGCAGGTTGTTGTTTGATTGCAATAATCTTCAACCCAATAACAGTTTTTCCTGTTCCTGGTGGTGCGACAATTACACCGAAATCCTTTTTTTCTACTACCGCTACAGCATTGGTTTGATGCTTTCGCAATGCGGCATTAAAAGAGAATTGGATTGCCGGGAGTTCATGTCTATTATCAACAAAGTCATGTGCTACCTGTGTTTCTCTGCAGAATCGTAGCAATTTTCCAATAAATCCTCTTGGGATAAGGATTTCATTTTCCGTTTCTTCAATTAATTTAAAAAATCTTGGCGTTTCGAAAGTGCTTCTCCCTGACTTTTTCTTGATAATAAAGGCTGAATTAGCAAAATTAAGTTGCTCCTTCAAAAAATTGATTAGTACAAAAGGTATAGCGTGACTATTTAGACGGATCGTGTTGCTTAGGGTAATCTTAAGTTTTTCGTCAATAGCTGGGATATAGCTATCTGCACTAGTAGCCCCAGTATCGTTATATAATTCCTCTAGTAAATTTAAACTTACTCTTTTTACTTCTTTTAGATATGCGATTTGATCAGGAAATGGATCCATTGTTTTAGGGTCGACAAAGGAACTGTTGCCTTTCTGTAAAGCCGACAAAAATAAGGGCAGTGCAATTAGGTTTCCTAAACCTTTACCCGACAGGTAATCTTGATTTGGAAACAGACGGTCAAAGCTGGAACTCTTATCAAATGGCGAGAATGCACCGCACCCTTCCAAGATATGCGTAAATAACTTACGACTTTTGGCTGCTGGATAAGGGGTCTCAAAGAAAATCCATACATGTGCCCCATTGCCGGAACGGGAGCGTTCAAGGTAAGCAGGAACGTTTTTAGCAGTACACGCTTCTAAAAATTTCAATGCCTGTTCTTTCCAATTAGATTTATCGAAATCAGCCGCTAAAAACCAAGTAGTATTGTCTTGCAACAGTGGATAAATTCCGATATGCTGAAGGCCGTTAAGATGCTTAGTAATTTCTATTTCTGACAATGGCAGGTAGGTTTTGTGGGCATAGCTTTGAAAAGTGCCGCCATTAGCTTTATGTAGTCTATAATGATATGGATCATAGTTATAGGCCGGCATGTACCCGCTTTTATTTCCCTTCTCCCAGCGTAAAGCAAATACATCTTCACGACCTTTAAAAAGGTTGAGAAAATAGATTATGTCGTCGTTTGTGAATTCCACTTGTTTTTATTTTGGTATTAAGATAATGAATTGGAATATACATCTTAAAAATATTAATTATCTGGTACGCTTTCGTTTATTCAGAGTGCTTACTGAGATTTGGTATTAAACGTTGCTTTTTGGTGAATTGTTACTTATCTTTACCAATCGTGGAACGATAAGACCCAATTTTTAGGTCTTATCGTTCCACAAAAGGTAATATGGCAGACAGCGTTTATATATCGGAACATTTAACTAAACCACAGCTCGAATTCTTAAAGTTGCTGGACGACTATGAAATTCAGTTGTTCAAATTCTCCGAAATTGAGCAGTTGCTAGAACAAAAGTTTGACAACTTAAGTGAAATCCTAGAAAATCTAGTCGACAAGGAACTACTTGTGCGAATAGAAAAAGGCAAATTTTGCAAACAAGGTTTTCGGGACGAATATGTCATCGGTACTTTCGTTGCTGAAAATAGTGCTGTCGCATATTGGTCTGCATTGAATTTACATGGATTGACAGAACAGTTCTCTAATACGGTTTTTATTCAAACGACACATAAAAAGTACGATAAATCAATTCTCGGCACTTCTTATAAATTCGTTAGGATAGCAGCTAATAAAAAAACAGGGATCATACACAATGGTTATGGCAACCTTCAGTATCCGATCACTGATGTAGAGAAAACAATAGTTGATTGCTTTGATCTACCTCAACATTCTGGTGGCTATGCAGAATTGATCAGAGCAGTTGGTCAAGCGCAAATGCAATCTTCTAAATTAATCGAGTACTGCCAGGCTGTAAATAATATTGCGGTTACCAAACGTATTGGCTATTTGGTTGAGCTTCTCCAAATTCCAAGCATGGAATCTTTTATAGATTTTGCCAAGATGCAGGTAAAGAATAAATATAACTTGTTTGATCCTCAGGGATTGGAAGAAGGTGAATTTGTCGCAGAATGGCGATTGCGATTGAATATCAGCAGGGAGGAATTGTTAGACATATCCAATAAACAATACTAATGATACTGAAAAAGGAAATAGAGAAAAAAGCTTTGGAACACGAAGTGTCCAGAAGTACCATCGACAAGGATTGGGTATTAGGACATTTTGTCGATGCTATATTTTCGATAGATTCTTGCAGGAAAGCACTAATCTTCAAAGGGGGAACATGTTTACGGAAATGTTATATCGCGGATTATCGTTTTTCAGAAGATTTAGATTTCACATCCATCAATCCGGATTTTCAATTGGATGAAAATTTGTTGAGAGAAATCATGTCGTTAGTACAAGAACGTACTGGAATGCAATTACATCTTGAAAAACTCACCGATCTTCGGCACAATGATATGCCGACTGGCTACGCTGCGGTTGTTAAGTTTTGGGGAGCCGATCATTCCAAGGACCAAATTCCACCAGATCCGTCCCGTTGGACGACTTCAATTAAGGTTGAAATTATTCTGTACGAGAAGATGCTATTCGCACCGACGTTGAAAACAGTTTATCATGATTATTCCGATCAGCTGAGTTCTGCAGTCAATGAAATTGCCTGTTATGATATCAAAGAAGTGTTATCTGAAAAATTAAGAGCTTTGATACAACGCTCGTATACGGCACCTCGCGACTATTACGATATATGGTATTTATCCAAGTGTGCGAGTGATCTTGATTGGACAGCGATTAAGCAGGCTTTCTTAGCGAAAATGGCATTTAAAGGACTTGAATTTACAGGAGTAGATCAATTACTTAACGCTCGGAGTGAAAATACGGTGAAAAGAGCTTGGAAATCAAGCTTGGGACATCAAATCTCTACAAAAAAACTGCCCGCTTTTGACGAGGTAAAAAAGGACTTGAAATTATTGTTTGATCAGATCTTCGAAACGATATAATGGCATTTAATGAAAACTCACGAGTAAAAATCCCTGCCCTCCTCCACTTAATGAAGTTGGGCTACACCTATATTCCCTTAAGAGAACAAATCCGAAGAGAAGATACCAATATTTTCGAGTCGATATTTTTAGAAAGCTTGCAAAAAATCAATCCGAATGTTCAACTAGACGAGTTAAAAAGAGTATTGGATGAAGTAAGCTTGGAACTTGATTATGAAGATATTGGTGAAAAATTCTACCAGCGCTTAACAGCGACTTCGGGCATCAAGCTGATTGATCTTAAAAACTTCAACAACAATAGCTTTCACGTTACCACTGAATTGATCTGCAAGAATGGAGATGAAGAATTTCGTCCAGACATCACCTTGCTTATCAACGGAATGCCCCTCGCATTCGTAGAGGTAAAGAAACCACATAACAAAGAAGGTGTTTTGGCCGAGCGACGCCGTATCAACGCGCGTTTCAAACAGAAGCATTTTAGAAAGTTTGCCAATGCGACACAGTTGATGGTGTTTTCCAATAATATGGAATATGAAGATGGCATCGTCGAACCTGTATTTGGGGCTTTCTATTCTACTTCAGCCTATTCCGATTTGCATTTTAATTATTTTCGTGAAGATGCTGATTATCCGGTAAAACAGGAATTATTAGTACTGTCTGATGAGCTGGAAAATTTTGTTTTGAAAGATAACAATCTCCTAGTCATCAAACACAGTCCTGAGTTCAAAACCAACAAAGAGCCGTATACACCTACGCACCGCATACTGACCTCTTTGTTCAGCAAAGAACGATTGGCTTTCCTCTTACGTTATTCTATTGCGTATGTTCGTGAAGAAAGCGGATTGCAAAAGCATATCATGCGGTACCCTCAGGTATTTGCGACTATGGCGATTGCTGCAAAATTGGAAGAAGGAAAAACCAAGGGGATTATCTGGCATACACAAGGTTCGGGAAAAACAGCTTTGGCGTTTTACAATGTAAAGCATCTTACCGACTATTATCAGAAGAAACACATTATTCCTAAGTTCTACTTCATTGTAGACCGCTTGGATTTGTTAATTCAAGCCTCTAATGAATTTGTTAAACGTGGGTTGAAAGTCAATAGGGTTAATTCCCGACAAGAATTTGTAGCAGATTTAAACGTTATTGGTGCAATCCATAACGATAGTGGACAAGCAGAAATCACGGTCGTAAATATTCAAAAATTCAGCGAAGATGCTACTGTCCCCGAAAATATCGGATACGATATCAATATGCAACGCATTTTCTTTTTGGACGAGGCGCACAGAAGCTACAATCCAAAGGGAAACTATTTAGCCAATTTAATCAATTCCGATAAAAATGCGGTAAAAATTGCTTTAACAGGTACACCACTATTAAAGGAAGTAGCGAAAGAATATGACTCTAAACTACTCTTTGGCAATTATATCCATAAATACTATTACAATCGTTCCATTGCTGACGGATATACGCTAAGACTGATCCGTGAAGAAATTGAAGGCAGTTTCAAGATGGAGATGAAAGAAGTCATGGAGCAAATTAAAGTGCTCAGGGGTGATATCAAGACATCTGATGTCTATGCTGACCGGAGGTTTGCACAAGGATTGTTGGATTATATCGCCAAAGACATCGAGGATTTCAGGGATTACTGGAGGGATGAAACGCTCGGCGGAATGGTGGTTTGTGATTCGTCCAAGCAGGCTAAAATGCTCTTCCAGTTATTTGAAGAAAGGTATGGTCAACAAGAGATACATGTACAGAATTTATCGATAGCTGCTGATCCCGGAGTTCCCTATGGCAATAGACGAAAAGAAAAGCTGACTGCCGCTTTAATATTACATGACGAGAATGATAAGCAGATCCGCAAAGATTTGATTGAAGCCTTCAAAAGCGGAAAGATTGACATTCTATTCGTTTACAATATGCTATTGACTGGATTTGACGCCAAACGATTGAAAAAGCTGTATTTGGCCCGAGTTATTCAGGATCATAATTTGTTGCAGACGTTGACGAGGGTGAACCGTCCCTATAAAAATTATCAATATGGTTATGTAGTGGATTTTGCAGATATTTCAAAAGCCTTCGACCGCACCAACCAATTATATTTTCAGGAGTTGCAGGAACAATTGGGCGATGAGATGGAAATGTATTCACATTTATTCAAGTCCGAAGCCGAAATCCGCACCGAAATAAATGAAATTCAAGAAACATTATTTCATTACGACACGCAGAATCGAGAAATCTTCTCTCAGCAAATTGCAGCGATACACGATAAGCATGAATTGATACGACTGGTCAAAGCATTACGTACGGCGAAGGAGTTGAAAAACATTATTGCGATTAATGGCTATGAAGGTCTGGGAGAATTAGTGGACTTTGCCGTGCTGAATCGATTACTCTTGGAAGCGCAAAGCCGATTGGATAATCTAAACTTTGTAGAAAGTCTAGAGAGCGGTGACGAAACCAGTAATCTGTTAGACGCTGCGTTAGAGGATATCGTTTTTCAGTTTATTAAAGTAGGTGAAGAAGAATTGCGCTTAGCAGATGAGTACAAAGATCAACTTCGCAAAACAAGGGAAGCCTTACAGCAGAATTTCGACACCGGCGATCCAGCTTTTATCAGTTTAAAAGAAGAATTGGAACGCATCTTTCGGAAAAAGAATCTTTCTGAAACCAATCAGGAGGATATGGTCGAAAATATGCAATTGCTTCGTCAAATTTATGATCAGGCGAAGGAGTTAAACCGTAAAAATGCCTTGCTACGAGCGAAGTATGATCATGATGAAAAATATGCACGTATCCATAAACGTTTGACTGAAAAGGGAAGTTTATCGGCCAAGGAAATGCAGTTGCACAGAGCATTGATGCAAGTGAAGCTCGAAGTGGATGAAAAACTGGAAGGGCAAGAGGATATATTGGAAAACCAAGCCTGGTTCGATCGCTATGTAGTCAAGTTAGTCGCTCAACAGTTTGTTGTAAATGAGAAAATGGAACTAGACGCTACGACGCGTCAAAACATAAGTAATTTGATTGGAAAAGAATATTACGAATTACGCGGAAATATATAAACATGACACACGATATTACCTATACCACAAAAACCAAACAGCTGATTGATAGCCTAAAAAGCGTATGTGCCAATTACGGTTTGGGCAACGATGGTAATGAATTTAAAATTATAACACAAGTCTTTCTGTATAAGTTCTTAAACGATAAATTCCGGTTCGAAGTCAAAAGACTGCGACCCGAATTGGCCGATAATAAAGAGTTTTATCAGGATCTAAAAAATCTATACGATACACAAGCTGATCAGTACGAATTATTGATGGACTTACTGGATGAAAATGTACCTCGTCTGAAGCCTCATCAACTTATTTCACATTTGTACAACATCCAAAACTCCGACGACTTCGCTAAAACATTTGATGATACCTTACGGGATATCAGTATAGAGAATGCCGATGTATTTTCTATCAAATCCTTTTCGGGTGCGAAAGATAAATTATTCGATGAATTAAGTAATTACATCACAGACTCATCCCAGCGGGATGACTTTTGCAAAGCACTAATCAACAAATTGTTTGAATTTAGTTTTGAGGAGAGTTTTGAAGATTATTTTACGGAGAAATACGATTTCTTTAAAGATATTTTCGAGTATCTCATCAAGGACTACAACTCTGATTCGGGAGGAAAATATGCGGAGTATTATACACCCAATGCCGTGGCCCGTATCATTGCTAATATATTAGTAGAAGGAGACGTAAAGAAAGCCCGCTGTTATGACCCTAGTGTGGGATCAGGATCCCTATTGATGTCCTTGGCACATAATATCCGCGAAGACAGATGTACCATTTATTCGGAAGATATTTCGCAGAAGTCGAGTACCATGTTGCGTTTGAATTTGATCTTGAATAACTTGACGCATAGTATTCCCAATGTGATCAAGACGAACACCATTGCGCAACCCTATTATTTAGAAAAGCAAAAATTTGATTACATCGTGTCCAATCCCCCCTTTAAATTGGATTTTTCTGATTTTAGAGAGGACCTGGATACAGATCGGTTCAAAGAACGTTTTTTTGCGGGCATTCCTAATGTCCCCAAAGCAAAAAAAGAATCCATGGCTATTTACCTACTATTTATTCAGCATATTATGCACAGTTTAAATGATACGGGTAAAGCAGCTATCGTAGTTCCAACAGGTTTTATTACTGCGCAAAGTGGAATTGAAAAGAAAATACGTAAACGACTAATTGAAAACGGTTGGCTGCGGGGTGTGGTGAGTATGCCAAGTAATATTTTTGCAAGTACCGGTACTAATGTTTCTGTGATTTTTATAGATAAGCAAGCAGGCAGAGAACAGATCGTGTTGATGGATGCGAGTAAATTGGGTGAAACGGTCAAGGAAGGCAAAAATCAGCGCACAGTACTGACACGAGAAGAAGAAGCAAGAATTGTCAACACCTTTCATAATAAGGAAGTAGTAGAAGACTTGAGCGTGGTAGTAAATGCTGACGAGGTAAAAGAGAAAAACTATAGCTTCTCTGCAGGCCAATATTTTGAGGTGAAGATAGAGTATGTGGATATCACGCCAGAAGAATTTGCAGATAAAATGAATGGCTTTGAAAGCCGATTGGCTGAACTTTTTGTTGAAGGAAACAGACTAGATGATGAAATTCAGAAACAATTGAAAGGATTGAAGTATGAGTAATTGGATGAAATTATCTAAAACCCTCGAAAAGGTTATTGATTACAGGGGAAAAACCCCAAAAAAACTTGGCGGAGACTGGGCTAATAACGGATATAGGGCTTTGTCTGCCTTAAACGTAAAGACTAATGGACTTGTAAATATTGATGAAATAAAGTTTGTTAACGAAAGTCTTTATAAGCTTTGGATGAAAGAGGAAGTGTTGAAAGGTGACATATTGCTTACATCCGAAGCACCTGCAGGCCAAATCCTAATTTGGGAATCAGAAGAGAAAATTGTTCTGAGTCAAAGATTGTTTGCATTAAGGGTAAATAATAAAAACCACAACTATTTTATTAAGTATTTTTTACAATCAGATATAGGTCAAACAGAAATATTTAGAAATACCTCTGGCAGTACTGTGTTCGGGATCTCTGCAAAAATGTTCGATCTTATAAATGTACCTAATATTTCTAGGTCTGAGCAAGTAAAAATCGGAAAGGCTTTAAAATGCTTAGACGATAAAATCCAGCTAAATAATAAAATCAATGCAGAACTGGAGCAAATGGCTAAGACACTGTATGACTACTGGTTTGTGCAGTTTGATTTTCCGAATGAGGCCGGCAAACCTTATAAATCTTCTGGTGGTAAAATCGTATATAATAATGTCTTGAAAAGGGAAATTCCAGAGGGATGGGAAGTTCAGGTGTTTAGTGATTGGATTAAGGAGACCAAGGCTGGAGATTGGGGGAAAGACATAGAAGAAGGAAACTATACCGAAAGAGTCTATTGTGTTAGAGGAGCGGACATCAATGGGCTAAATGGAAAAGGAGAAGTAAAAGCACCGCAACGGTTTATCTTGAAAAATAATTTATCAAAAGCGCTAAAACCAAATGATTTCATTATAGAGATATCAGGAGGTAGTCCAACACAATCTACGGGAAGAATTGCTTTATTGACAAATAAGACCTTTGAAAGATTTGATACGGATGTTATTTGTTCAAATTTTTGTAAAGCGGTCTCATTAAAAGACGAAAAATATATTTTCAATTTTCAACAAGAATGGCAACGCCTATATGATGCAGGCATTTTCTTTGGATATGAAGGTAAAACCAGTGGGATCAAAAACTTTTTGTTCGATTCGTTTATAAATTCCTATAAAATAGTCCTACCTCCAAAGGATATTGTGGAGCAATACTATAACATTGTCCAGAATTTTGAGGAGAAGAAGCAAATCAATCTCCAACAAAACCAACAGCTTGCTCAACTCCGAGATTGGCTATTGCCGATGCTGATGAATGGACAGGTAAAGGTTATTGACAATTGCAGTAACGGCAACGATGAACATTCCATCACTATACCAGAAGTAAATATCGCGGCAGAGTCAACTATTGAATACCAGAAACTAGAACCTTTTGTTACTAACGAATCATTGGAAGTAGATCCACGTTTTGAGTCGTGGTTATCCAATCAAGGGCTTGCTGCAAGGGGCGATATAGACACGACAACGTTAAGAGAAATATTCGATGCTATGGATGATGAAGACAAATAGTGAAATCGCACATATCGCAAATGAGGTTCTGACAAAATACGTTACACGTGGAGGCGTTTACAAAGTTTTTCATGAAATCATGAATGCAGAAGGCATTAAGTTTAGGGAAGTAGAGTCTTCTAGTAACGATTTTGTTGGTGCGCTTACCAAAGGGAATAATGGCCAGACCTATATCATGATTAACTGTGCTATCGATAATGAAGGTCGTAAGCATTTTACCATGGCGCATGAATTAGGGCATTATTTTTTGTCCCATCAATTGAAACAGAATACGTTCTATTGCTCAAAAAACGAAATCGTTGAGGAAGGTGCTTGGAAAGATACTATTGAGCAAGAAGCAAACCATTTCGCCAGTTGTCTCTTAATGCCGGAAGAGAAAGTGAAAAATGCTTTTTTAGGGATCTTAAGTCGCTCACGGAAAGCAAAAATTAAAGACTTTCTTCACATTAAAAACGATGGGACTTTTGGCATCTGGGTTCCGATAAGAGATGAATTAACGAAACGTTACGGTGTTTCGGAAGCAGCATTAAGGTATCGTTTGCAACAATTAAAATTAGCCAAATTTGAATTCGGAAGCTGATGGAAAATATTACAAAAGAAGATCTTGACAAGGTAGTAGCTTGCGCGGGAACAACCATAAGAGAACCGGAAAGAAGCGAACTTAAAGCTATCTACGATAAATTAGAGTTTGTTTGCAAAAGCTTACCAAAGGATAAGTTTGTTTACAAAATACGCAAGGACCCCAGAAACCAAGGTGGAGGGTTCAAGTATTTTCAAAAATACTTATGGGCAAAAATTTATCCGATCGAATTTAAAGATAATGTATGGGATAAGCTTGCCATTATTATTGGTATATCAGAAGGAACCATGCAGTTTCATATTATGGGTATTGCTTCTTACCAACCATATGAAGCTTCGCTCAATGCCAGTAAAAATTCTTGGACAGAATTAGACTCTTCCGACCTTTCTTATGATACTATTGTTAAGGAGTTTGAAAAGTTTTATAAAGAGAATAGAACATTGTTTAGAGATACAATGGTAAGCCTAGGGCTTTCAAGCGATCCACAATTAGAGATGAACAAACAAGACGAATTTAACCGACAAACTCACACAATGCCACTTAATCAAATTCTCTACGGTCCTCCCGGAACTGGAAAGACCTATCACACTATCAACAAGGCGATATCCATTATTAATCCGTCTTTTGATTTAAATCAAAGCCGCGATCTAGTGAAAGCGGAATATAAGCGCTTGGTCGATGCCGGACAAATCGTTTTCACCACCTTTCACCAAAGTCTAGGCTACGAAGATTTTGTGGAGGGGATTAAACCGCTGATCGATGAGGATGCAGATGGGAATAAGCAAGTGATCTATGATGTACAGCCCGGCATTTTAAAGAAGATAGTGGATCGAATGTTAGCATCAAGAACAGATGCTTCAGAGGAATATTCGTATACTTTTGATGATGGCTGGAATGAATTGATTGAGTTGTCAAACGAACAGATTGAATCAGGAAAAGAATACAAGCTGAGTATATTGACGCCCGAAATGGGCATGTTTGTGACCGAGATCACGTCAAATGGCAACCTCAAATTAAGACCGTCCAAAGGAAGTGGAAAGGAATACGTAGTGAGCTATGCGCGTTCTAAAAAACTTCAACACGCATTCCCAAATCTTTCAGTGGTAAAAAATATCGATAAAGAGTTCCGCGCTGTGATTGGCGGTATGAATTCAACCGCCTATTGGTCGGTGCTCAATTTTATCAATAACAAAATTGTGTCTAAAGGCAATAAGACAAATAAAAATTTATCCAGTGAGACCTTACCTCACGTACTTATTATTGACGAGATTAATCGTGGCAATGTATCCGCTATCTTTGGAGAACTGATTACGCTCATCGAAGAGTCTAAAAGAGAGGGGAAAGAAGAATCTTTGGAAGTGACTTTACCTTATAGCAAAGAGAAATTTATCGTCCCTGAAAACCTATACATTATCGGAACAATGAATACAGCAGACCGTTCAGTAGAGGCTATTGATACGGCATTGCGTAGGCGGTTCGTATTTGAGGAGATGTTACCAAATTATCAGCTACCCGAAATCCAACAACATATATTTGGTTATCCAGCAGCAGAAATCCTAAAAAAGATCAATGACCGGATAGAAAAGCTGATCGACCGAGATCACTGTATCGGACATGCTTATTTTATTGGAAAAGATGAAACAACAATTATAGAATCCTTTTATAAAAACATTATCCCTTTGTTACAGGAATATTTCTTTGGGGACTACGGTAAAATTGGTTTAGTGTTGGGAAAAGGCTTCGTTAAGAAAAAAGCTGTTGATTCAGATTTGTTTGCAGAGTTTGAATATGATTATAAACCCGAACCGAACTAGAAGAACGCCCTGTTTATGAAATCATCGATTATCGGCTAAATACCCTGGCTGGAGGAACGTTTCGGGAAGCAATAGGTCATTTGATGAGTAATGGCTAAGCCGGACCTTAAACATATCGTTGTATTTGAACACCAGAAGCTTCTTGTGGATCAAGGAGAACAATATCTCTCAGAGTCACAATATCAAGCTCTGGTGAATTATTATGGCAATCATTCGCCCTTTTATAGTTTGATTCGTAATGGTGTACAGTTTTGTGAATACGTCGGAGCTTTACAGATCGGCGACACGTTGATTGAAGTTTTGCCAAAAGCCGATAATTCTAACGATACGGGTATGTGGCAAAATTTGCTGGTCAATATGATCCGTTCAGTTTGGGGTTTTCCTGTGAAGGAATCGGGAAGCTCGCATTTGAAACTTAGACATAATTCTGTTCTAGACTTATATTTCGAACTCTTCGTTGTAGAAGTAGAGTTTTTGGTAAGACGAGGTTTAGTCAAAAAATATATTCGTGAAGAACGTAATGCCAAAGCGCTGAAAGGTAAGTTATCCATAACGAAGCATCTTCAAAAAAACATCGTTCACAAAGAGCGGTTTTATATCCAAACTACTCAATATACGATTAACCACGAACTGCATCAAATCTTATATTGTACGTTGCAATTGTTATCGCGATTAAACAGGAATGGCATTTTGGCTTCTCGAATCGGTAGTCTGATGCTGAATTTTCCGGAACAATCCAGATTAAAAGTTACCCCCCAGGCATTCGAACGTATCCGTTATGATCGGAAGACTATCATTTATAAAAAAGCAATCGATATTGCAGAGTTGCTATTACTCAATTACCATCCGGATGTTAGTCAAGGAAGAAGGAATGTATTAGCCTTAATGTTTGATATGAATGCTTTATGGGAACAATTTGTTGTAAACTTGCTACGTAAATCTATGAAGAGCTACACTGTAGCTGGTCAAGTCACTAGAAAGTTTTGGAAAAGCGAACATTTGAGTTCCAATATGCGCCCTGATATTGTTTTGACAAATCCGCAAAGCAATAAGCGAATAGTATTGGATACAAAATGGAAAAACCTAGGTGGCAAAGCACCGTCACCAGAAGACTTACGGCAGATGTATGTTTACCATGAGTATTTTAATGCTGAAAAGGTTGCTCTAATCTATCCTGGGGAAGGTAGCAATACTTCTGGTCAGTTCTATTTGAAAGATCAAACCGCTCTGGATAACAAGTTTTGTCACGTTTTACAGATTCCAGTAAATAGAGATTTTATCCTTTGGAAAGCTAGTATTATAAACGTGATAAGTGGGCTAGTTTGTCTGTTCGATCCTCAGTTGCATGAGGACAGTTTAATTATAAAAGCGAAGGACTAAAATGTAAATTATGAGAAATATATCTTTTTTATTAGGGGCTGGATTCTCAGTGAATCAAGGATATCCTGTTGCATACAAATTGGCACAAGCCATAACTTCTCTTAAATATGGTGATTTTATAGTTAGTGCGGCGGGCAATGTTGCACCTACGCCGGATGGCCGAGATATCTGGACCTTGGGATCCTATAAATTAGCGAAGGAATGCCTTTTAGAGCTAATCAAACTATATGATAAGAGGTATCCTGGTAACTTTAATTACGAAGAGTTTTATGACTTCCTCACTTTAACTGAAGAGACAAAATTTTCCGACGACGAGTTAGCGATTTTAAGAAAATGCATCAATGAAGATGGCTGGTATAAAGATTTGTTGAATTTAAGGTCAGATTTGATTAAAATATTTACCCAAATAGTTTCATGGAAAATTTCAGATGGAGGTGAAGATAAATTCTATTCGTCAAATGTTGTAAGTGATTTTAGCCGCCAGAAGTACGTTGGTTTCTTGACGCTAGTTAGGCACTTCAAAGATGAGGGCAACCTGTTGAATTTTCATACTTTAAATCACGATTTGTTTCTAGAATCATTAAGGTATACTGAAGAATTCGGTGGCGAAATGTCAGATGGATTTACCGATGACACACAATACTACGAAGATAGTGATGGATACGATAAAAAACTTCTGAAGTTCACTAATGAATACCCAAGTAATATCAGATTATTTAAACTTCACGGGAGTTTCAACATAATTCCCTTTCACGGAGATGGCCATGTTACTGATTACGTTAAATTTCCATGGAGAACAGATTTGACCAATATAAAAAAACGTGATAAACAGGGGGATATATTAGATTTTACCAATTATCACTCAGATTTTTTATCAGGAACTATATTCAAAAAATCTAGATATGCTGAACCGAAATACTTTGGGGTAATGCTTAGTCACTTAGAAAGAAACCTTTCGGAATCTGATAAATTGATTATCATCGGTTATGGTTGCTTAGATAGTGGCATTAACAGGATAATAGATGAAAAATTGAAAACAGGAGTACCGATTTATGTGGTTGATCCAGGTCCCTCTCCAGCTGTTTTAGATTTTGTGGCTCAAAAAGGAGCGAAATTAATTGAGAAGACACCCGAAAATATTACGCTTGAAGACTTTGATGAAAATTAGTTCACTAAAAAGGTGTGTTCAGCAGGAATGAACACACCTTTTTAGTGAACGTCTTTTATATAGTAATGAAGCTAAATCATTTATCCTTCAACAACTTCTCCAAATACTCCACCTTAGATTTTTCGGCTTCCAAAAGGCGCTCGTACAATTCAATGATTTTATCAAGCGGATTAATTGTACACAAGTAATTGTTATTGTTTGAACTGCTGTCTTGGAAAGTGTTATTTATAATATTAAACACGGCTTCCTCACTAAAATTCTCAATAGCTTGTGGAGTAACCCCTAATGCTTCAGCAACTTGAATCAATAGATTTGCTTCAATCTCGGCATTGCGCTCCATATTTGATACAGCTTGTTGGCTTATACCCAATTCGAATGCTAAAGCTTCCTGCTTCATACCACGCAGTTCACGAATGCGGCTGATTTTTCTTCCTATATGGTTTGTCGTGTTGGTTGTACTCATAAGTCCAAAGTTAACAAATATTCAGCGTTCAAGATACGAAATATCTGGAGATGGTACAAAACAAGATATTGCTTGTGCGATACAAAGGCTATTTGTTTTATACACGCTGTTTTGGTTCGGTACGTGGATGATGCTGTGTTCATTTGTGTAAACCAAAATAAATTGATATGAAGAAGAAAAAGAATCCCAGGGTTGTAACCGTGGACATGTATCACAAGTATGCTGAAATCGATGAAATGTATTCCAGTAAAGTTAGAGAGGTAAAATTGGATATTCCATCAAATCTCAGAATGTTGTGTGCCATATTAGATATCAAGGTCGAAAAACTGTTAAACGATTTTATGTGGATGTTAAGCTACTCCCATCATAATTCAGCTACACCTAAACAACGAAAAATAGCAAAGAAGTTCTTTCTAGCCTGCAAATATGGCCAGCCTCTGTACACTAAAAAGCAGATCAAGCAGATGTTTGACGAAATAAAAGCTGACCGAAAAATACGTAAAACGATTGATGGTATGGATCATGAGGACATGAAACTCTTTTGGAAAAGCAACCATATGTATATGCAGCATTGGTTCAAACGTTGGTTTGAAAAGAATAGGCATAAGGGGGATATTTCTATACTGGAAGAACACTAAATGAAAAAACATGGATGATTTTAACACTTTACTTGTACAGACGCGCTGTAAGATTACACTATCACACGGCGACCAATCGTCTTTCTCCATCGACGAAAATGGAGAAAAGGCGAATTGGGTAAATATATCTATCCTCGACGATCAATTAGTCATCTACACCAAGCCCGAATATTACGGTTACCTGTTGCTACACGATTATTATCCGCAGATAACGATCACCTATAAAATCTTGACAGGATTGCAGATGCTGGATAAATGCTTTGTTCGCTCATCAGAGACACTCACCCTACAAAATATGGGTATAATCGTAAGAGAAGGAAATCTGAATATAGCCGTAGACGCTTTTTCTCTCGACTGTACCGTTATAAAAAGTGCCTATGCAAAACTGTCCGGCAGAACAATTTTCTCAGGTGTCTTGGCGCATCAACGAAGTGTTTATGATGGATCGGAACTGGAAGCGTCGGAAGGTAATGTACATGTCCACGACGAGGCTAAGGCGTCTATATGGTTTGAAGAGGAGCTAGAGTTTGGATTGTACGGGCGTAGTAAAATGGATTATCGTGGAAACCCTAGGATGAAAATAATACAGGTAGATGAACAATGCACACTGAAAAATATTAGTAACCCTAAAACATGCCAGCAATGAACCATATCATATACGGTGACAACAGGATTTCCTATCTAACTAAAGAAGAAATATTAAATCCGTTTTTAATTCTCAACATTTTCAACGGCAAAGCTTCGGATGATGATATACAGGAAGTATGCTGGACTCTATTTTCATCGGCGATAAGACCAGCATATTGGATGAAATTTGAAAGCCCTTTGTACTTATACGAATGCTTTAAAGAAATTGTAAGACTGATCGAGGCCGGTTATTTGATCATGCAAATCAGACCGAATTATGTCCAAAAAGTGAAGTTCGGATCTAGTGGTCTTCACCCGACGATCCGAGGGGACGATGAATTTACGGAGGCTTTGATTGAAAGCAGGCAAGAAGCTTTCAAGTTGCTCACAAAAGTCAATTCGCAGAATGGATTTTACCGTATAAAACTCGATCTATATGATTTGCTATTTGAAGGTCTGGAACCCGATTGCGTTGATTACTATTCATCGCTTCATGAGTTTATCTATGACACCTATCAGGATATCAGTAAAATAATTAGATCGCTGTTTGTCCTATCTTCAAGTGACACAGAAAGGTACATATCCGAGTGCGACATGAAAATTTTAGAACAATACGTGGGATTTGGCATAGATACGGATTCAAGTACCTTCGGCTATTCAGACACTATTTACGATATTTTTGAAAACGAGCGTGCAAAGGATCTAATTAGTATAGCCGATCAAGCAAGAATCCTAATAGGCGAAAGTAATTACTGGCAAACACACGGGAATCCGGGAAATGTTCTTTATTACTTCCATGAATTTCTATTTATTATAGAATCTTTTCATGAATATATAACGGATACACCGGGAATGTCTGAATTGGCAAAGATGCGGTGGCAGATCCCTGCGGACAGACTAGAGACGATTCACAATCTTTCCGGAAAGCAGAAGAAACGACCATTCAAATACGTACTAAAGGGGTTTCGCAAAAAACCGTTAAGTGAATGGCGTTCAATTTTAGAGAACTGGAAACAAGCGGTTTTAAGCAATCATACTGATTCAAAAATTCTGAATGAAGCAAGGGAGGCCTATGAATTTATTGTAAAGCTGATTGAAATTGCCACTATACTTGAATACCAACCTGATTTTAACTGAATACGATCATGATAGAACTGACTAATAAAAACGATCAAAATGATTTAAGGGATATTATTTTGACACTGACTTCGAAGTATAAGGTTGACTACCTTTTCCTTCTAGAGCCCCTTTCTTCAGAGAAAGAAGAGAGTTTATATGAAATTGTTATCCTTTTGTCGAACAAAGAAACTCGATCGATAGGAGAAATTGATCCACAGATCACTGTTGATCTGCGGAAATACAAAAGCTTTCATCACGTAACATTTGTCTCCGCATCGGTAAAGGAGAAATTGGTACAGGGAAATATATTCTTGTTCCATGCATGTCATCCGAGCAGAACTCTTTTTAAGAATCCATCGTGTTCGTTTCAGCTTTATCCGGAGGAATTTACCGCTAAGAAGAATGCCGTCGAGTTGCGGCGTTTCTTTGATAGAGAAAACTTTAAGATTACAGAGTTTAGGGATGGATTTGATTTCTACCGGGAAAAGGGGAACCTTTCTATGGCGGCTTTCATGTTACACCAAGTGTTTGAACTCCGATACAGGTGTATGGAAATCCTAACCTTGGGAAAAGAAAAGGCGAGCCATAATATCAGAAGCCATCACCGATATCTAGGAAAGACAACGGGTATGTTAAATACGGTATTCTCTGAGGTCAATGATAATGATGACCGTCTGCTATCCCTACTGAACGAGACCTATTGTGCAGTCCGTTATGAAGATGACTTTGAAATATCGGAAGAAGATATCAATACGCTGGAGATGAAAATGAATGCGTTATTGGGGGTTACTGAAAAACTTTTTCATGAATGTTTAGCAAGCTTCGAATCTGAATATATCTATAATATTAAGGTAGAGAATGATACTATATCACAGGCAGGTATTCAGTTGATGGAATTTCCGGAATATCCTTATCTAAAAGACATTCTCGAGAAAATCCTGTCTTTTTCGGACATTAAAGAAATCTACTTGATTTCTTTTTATGAACAGCAGTACAGACAGGACAATATGGAGGTTATTGGTGCGAACAAAAGATTCGTAGACTATACATTATTACTTGTGAGCGAGACGGATATCAGAGAAGAGATATTACAACTACAAAACAGTCTGAACGGATCGCCATATTACTTTGTGCATTTATTGGGCCATAGTAAACTGGAAATTGAGGTGGATTTAAAGAAAAATAAATGGTTCTTTCAGCATGCGTTACAAAAAGCAATACTACTCTTTAAAGACGGGAGTGGAATAAAATGGCCAACCATAAATAACATTGAACGTGTCAGCAACAAAAAGAAACTTGAGAAAATATGGCGGAACTGGGAAGAAAGATTTGAACGGGCAGATGGTTTTCTTGAAAGCGCCAATACAATCGGATGTGTGGAAAATATATGTAGCAAGACCTTGATGTATAATCTGGCATTAGAGCAGATCTTCCTAGGTTTGCTAGAATATTTTTACGATTACACACCCCAAAAATTTGCGCTTAGGAGTATTTTTCCCATCGTTGCCGGGATATGGGAATTTCCCCGTGAAATATTCCCAAACAACACTTCTGAAGAGAAAAAACGATGGAAGATGCTGACGGGTATTTTAACAGATATGCGAGTTAAGACCAATATTGATTTAGACTGGAGTGAACTAAGCCTAATATCAGAAAGATGCATCATCTGCAAGAAAGAGGCAAATAGGCTGGTTCAAGAACATTACGAAGCATTAAAAGCAAAGTTTTCTGAACAGGTTATTGAACCAGCCTATTAGAATTAGAAAGTTAAGCTATTGGGCATGGATAATTTTGTAATTAGAGATTTATTCCATGCCCAATATTCATTTCCTTTTATCCGTCACCTCCTTATCAAAACCGATCAGATTCACCATTTCGCGGAGACGCGAACGCAGGCGATTGCCGTAGGTCTGTTCGAGTTCAGTTGCGGAGAGATTGGTCGTAATATGCGTAACCAGTTTCTTTGAAACAAACAGATCGTATCGCGATAAAAGTACCTCGGCCATCACGTTGCATTCATTACCAAAGTACTTGATGTTGTTTTCTGTACCGAGATCATCAAAACAGAAGTCTTTGTATTCGGTGTTGTACAATTTACCACGGCTGTAGCGGTGGATAACCTCATAACCGTCCTGTATAAACTCAAATGTAATATCTCGTGTGCTCTTCATGATATAACGATTCTCATTTCCCGTTAAATAACGCATCAGATTCATCAGTGTCGTTTTGCCACAGCCAATAGGTCCGGTCAGCATAATGCCTTTGTCCAGATCTACTTTATGCCTTTTACATAATTCTTCGTCGCGGAGAAAATAAGCAGCCAGTTGAAGCAATATGCTTTGATCATCCGTATGTAAGGCGAACCGACTTCCATATAATTCCTTACCCTTCTGATCAATAAACTGGAAAACCTTACCGTAATCATAGTGGCTCGAAATAATTCTTTCGGGTACTGGTGTGGAGCTGTTGCGCACGGTTTGACTTTCCATAATTTGCAGATTTGGTGAAATTGATACTGTTACCGATCCAATTCTTGGCCGACGCCTTCCAGTCCTTCATCGGACTCTTACCACCAACGAGCCAGCCATTGGCCGTATAGTGATTCATGAACCGGTGGGCTTCCTGAAGGGTAGACTGGTTTGCTAAAAAGAATTTTTCTACTTGCTCTGATGGCGGTGGTATTGTGTTTTCATTCGAGAATAGTTTTTGCGCGGAATCTTTTTCTTTTTTAGGAAATAAGAGTTGGCTTTGATTTGAACTTGCTGTTTTTTGATTTTTCTCTTTATTTTTATCTATCGATAGATCACTAGTATTATCATGGATAATACTAGTACTATATAGTTTATTATATGGCTCGTTTATTGGTCTTGTGGACAGCATTTGAACCGGTTCAGCGTTTGGTTCAATGTGTGCCAATTGTGGAGGAAAAAAAATAATCGTACTTCCTTTGTACGGATTGTAAGACGGGCGATAGTCAATATACCCCTGCTTATGCAGATAAGCCATTGCTTTGTGATAAGTCGCTTTGGAATTGATCTTTCCCAGACGCATAGCGTCGTCCCGGATGATCTGTATCTGTTTGGCAAAGCGTGCTTGGTTCCATAATTGGAAGAGCGCCATAAAAAGACTGAGATGTGTAGCGGAAAAATCCTCGTCAGCCTGCGCCTTATTGAAAAAGTGTGTCAGTTGCTTGATGTAGTTCATGCTTATAAAATTTGATGTGATGGACATTAATTATGTTTGTTGCCACCCTCCTCCAACAGTTTTTCAATTTCTGCAAGGGAATAGTAAATGGTGTTCCCGAACTTCTTGAACGGAATAGTTCCGTTGATGCGGTAGTTCTGCAGGGTACCTGGTGATATCTGCAGCATCTTTGCCACTTCTCTGGTCTTTAACCATTTCTTTGGTTGGTGCATTTTGCTGGATAAGAGTGTTTGGAGTTCGCTGAGCAACTCATACTTAAACCTCATGAGATCTTCTTTGGTAATAATTTCTACTGCCATGATATTTATAGATTGGTGAACAGCAAAATTCCATATTAAACAAGACTATTTTTCACAACTTGTTAACAAGTTGTGAAAAATTATTACATAAATAATTCATTGTCAGTTTCTTTAATTCGTTTGATTAGATTCTCTTTCAGGTTATCCAAGAGTTTGGTTTTGTTGATCTTGCGCGCCCGGATATCATAGAACACGCGGTTATATTGACCAAGCTCCACATTAAAAACCTGCTGGAAGTACTCGGCAATCTCCTTGATATCCGCTTTGCCATTATTAAATGTTCCTGATGCATGCAGCGCATAGATCAGTTCGATCAGATCGGTTTTGGATATGGTCCATTTTAATACGGGAGCTGGCAGAACTGCTTGTGGTATCTTTTTGCTTCCCGCACCATAGCCTTTAATCTTTTTCTTGAGATAGTGCCGCAGCATTTCGTATGCTTCCACTTTGGCGAATATATGCACAGTAGGTGTATTGTTACGTTTATCGATGTCCAGGATAAAAGAACCGGCAGGTACGAATAGGTCGTGGTCGATCCGTCGAAAAAACTGATTGTCTAACTGGCTTAGGTTGGCTTTGTAATAGTTATAGAAAAACTGCTGTTTTCGTAGTTTCTTTTTGATTTTATAGAGTGTGTTGAGATAATATTGCTTTAGCTTTTTCTTACGCAACGGAGGTTTTTTCAGTTCGATCTTCTGCACCAGCGTGTAATATTGGATCAATGCCAATAAATGGCATTTGATATTCTTGAAATAGAATATCTCTTCATCAGGAGTAATGCTTTTGTCCTGCTCGAATCTATCTTTCACGACCTGTAGCCGATCAGAAATATACCTAATCATCAGTTCGGTGATTTTGGAATAGTCATGCGCATTCGCTTGTTCGATGTCTGCTACGTAATGTTTGATTTCTTCGTTGATCGTTAGTAGAGTTTTATGCATAGTTTGGTTTTAATGGTGATCTATATCTGAATAAGATATAAAAGATATTCGCTCGTTCTGTTATCAAAAGAGCTCTGATGGCTATCCAATTTTCTTGTCCGAGTGGGTTTGTTTAATCCCACCTTGTAGTATTGTCTTAAGATTTTGCATATCGTTTGCTACTTTTCGATCTGTAATTTTCGCATAATGCTGTGTGGTACGGATACTTTTGTGTCCGAGCATTTTGGATACTGTCTCAATGGGTACTCCATTGGAAAGGGTGACAGTTGTGGCAAATGTATGCCGTGCACAATGGTAGGTGAGTTCTTTTTTAATTCCACAGATGTCAGCTATTTCTTTGAGATAGGCATTCATTTTCTGATTGCTGAGTATCGGAATTAAGGTGTTTTCATTAACGCTTTTTGGATGATCCGCGTATTTGTTAATAATATATTGAGCGGTATCTAGTAGGGGTATTTTGGAAGGAGTATCGGTTTTTTGCCGGTGTGTGCTAATCCATAATTGTCCATCGATCCCCTTTACCAGATTGGCTTCGGTGAGTTGCTTAACGTCAATATAGGCTAAGCCGGTATAACAGGAGAAAAGAAAAATATCTCTGACGAGTTCTAGTCGTTCAATGCTGAATGTTTTGTCCATCAGTTGTTGTAACTCTTCCTGGGTGAGGACTCCGCGTTCGACTTCCTGTAGCTTAGTTTTGTAATGAAGAAATGGATCCTGGCTTATCCAGCCATTGGCGATGCAAATACGGATTATTTTCTTGAAGTTTTTGATGTACTTGACGGTGGTATTGTTGCTGCAGTTTCTTTCGGTGCGCAAATAGAAATCGTAATCTGCAATAAAGGTATGATTGATTTTATGTAGTGGAATATCTCGAACGCCATATTGGTGTTGTATAAAGTCTTGGGTATGCTTGAGTGATACTTCATAGCGTTCGTGTGTGCCTGCGGAATACTCTACACCTATAAGGGATTTTAGTCTTTTGTTGTGATCCTGGAATATGGGGATTAATGTCCTTTGTTTTTCTAGCTTCTTTCCGACGTACGCATTCATGAATTTTTCTAGTGTGACTGGCTCTTCCTGATACTCGAGTATGATCTGGGTTTGGTTGACTTTGCTTTTAATGGTTTCAAGGTAGCTGTTAATTGTACGGGCTTCTTCGCTGCTGCCTTTCATTTTCATCATTTTTGGATCCCATTGCTTAGGATTGATAAATCTTTTGCTGGAGAATTCTGTTCTCTTGCCATCGATTGTTATCCGGACATACAAGGGATGTAGACCTGCAGCATTGGCTTTTGCTGCTCGTGCATAGATGTGGAGGGTGAGATTTGCTTTCATGGTGGTGGTGCTTTATTTCATTATTCAATTTATTTCTTACTTGCCTTGCTGTCAAGATGTTCATCTGATGGCAAGGTGTGTATAGGTGCAAACCTGTACATTTGAGCGAGACCCTAGAAGACCAATTTTTAGGGTCTCGCTGGGGTCTCGCACGAAATAGGAAATCTGAAATATTTAGGAAGGCTTATAAAAGCAAAAACCCTATAAATACTGCTATTTATAGGGTTTTGATATGTTTTCCTTGTTAGGATGCGGAGAGAGAGGGATTCGAACCCTCGATACGCTTTTGACGTATACACACTTTCCAGGCGTGCTCCTTCAACCACTCGGACACCTCTCCTCTTTCAAATCTAAAAAGGATTGCAAAAATAACAGTTTCTCCCTTATAACCAAAGAATAATCAAAGATTTTGTTCACCACGACCTTGAGGAAATCTACCGCATCTCGGGTGGCAGGAAAATGGATTATTTAATATTACTTTAACACCTTTTTCTTAAGTTTAAGGCGTTTTATCCGTAGATACCCACCATGAAAGTCTAAGAAAAAAACTGAAACAACGAACCTATTATATAAAAGAAATTTTAGGCTTCTTCTTTATATTATTCGGAATTTACTTTTTAAGACAACAACGTGGCGAATTAATAAGTGTCAAAAAGGCAATCACACAAAGCGATTTAGGTTGGCTATCGGCCGGAATAATGATTGTTTTCATTTATGTACTTTTTCAAGCTTTGATGTATGTGCATAGCTTCAAGTCGGTTGGAAAAACTATTTCCCTAAAAATGGCCATCTCCCTTTTTTTAAAACGAAATTTAGTTAGTGTCTTTCTGCCTGGAGGTGGTATTACCTCTTTAGTTTTTTTTACTAAAGAGATAGAAAAACAAGGAATAAGCAAAACCAAAATAAATTTTGCATCTTATATATATGGTACAATCGGTATCCTCTCCATTGTATTATTGGCTGTCCCGGTACTGCTATATAGTACATTTATCAATAGACATTACACCGGTATGACGGAAGCCTTTTTTATTCTTGTTATACTCCTCTTACTGATCATCTATGTAAGCTATTCGATCTATACACAGGGAATCATCTATCAATGGTTTACACGATACTTCCCTGCCGCAGAAACGATCCTGTCGGAGTTAAAGCAGGAAAGGTTTAGTAAAAAGCATTTACTCATTACCCTAGGATATTCGGCTTTTATTGAATTTGTCGGAATTACGCATTTGCTGATAGCCATGGAAGCGCAAGGCTTCCATAATCAATTCACAACCGCTATTTTAGGTTACGTCATTGCGACACTATTTATGTGTATCTCTCCATTCATGCGAGGTATTGGAGCGGTTGAAATCTCTTTAACAGCCATTTTGGGGCAATTTGGTTTCAGCACTACGGAGGCCCTAACCATCACACTCCTTTATCGACTCTTCGAATTTTGGTTACCCTTGTTTTTTGGCGTGTTGAGTTTTGTCTTTCAAGCGGGCAATTTATTCTTGCGCATTTTTCCCTCAATTTTACTGCTTACCTTAGGCCTGGTTAATATTGCTTCCGTTTTAACACCTGCTGTTGCCAGCAGAATGCGTACCCTACATCATTTTATACCAAGTGTCACTATCCATTTCTCTAATTATATGGTGCTACTAATGGGAATATTACTGCTCATTTGCTCAGCTTTTTTAATAAAGGGATTGCGAAATGCTTGGATAATTGCGCTCTTTTTATGCTGCTTTTCGTTCATTGGGCATCTCACCAAAGCGATAGATTATGAGGAAGCGTCCTTGGCACTTTTTACACTGATTACACTTTTATTTACGTACAAACAGTACTATATTAAAGGGAACAAAAAACTCCAAACCTTCAGTATAGCCACAGCTATGATCATCATCGTTTCTGTATTAATCTATGGAACTATCGGATTTTATTTACTCAAGTCAACTCACTTCCATCACGATTTTACGTTAATAGAATCTTTTATCAATTCCCTAGCTTGTCTCGTTCTTTTGGATACAGCATATTTAAACCCACATACAGAATTTGCTCAGCTATTTGTTTATTCAATTAACATTTTCGGCGTGTCTGCCCTTCTTTTCCTTTTCTATTCTTTCATCCAACCTTATATTTTTACCCCTCAATTAAAAGAGGAAGAACGAAATAAAGCTCAACTTATCCTTTCAACTTACGGTCAGTCGGCCGTTGATCATTTTAAAATCGCTACGGATAAACTGCTCTTTTTTAGTGAGGATACGCCTAGTTTGATCTCCTATAAAATCAGCGGCAACTTTGCCGTTGTTTTACATGAACCGGTTTGCCCTCCCGAACTGGCCATAAAGGAACAAATTATTCTTGCCTTTGAATCCTTCTGCCTTCAAAACAGTTTAAAGGCGATCTATTATCGTATAGACGAAAACAGTTTAAATCTCTTTGGACAGTTGAAAAAGAAATGGCTTCCTATTGGTCAGGAAGCGATTGTTAAGGTGCAGCAATTCACCTTAGAAGGAAAAAATAATAAGTCTTTACGTAACGCACTCAACAACGTTCAGAAAAAAGGTTTTACGACGCACATCTATTCTCCTCCGATTAAAGAAGGTCTGATCCAAAAATTAAAGTCTGTTTCAGATGAATGGTTAGGCCTTCTTCAGCGGGAGGAAATGGTGTTTTCGCAGGGAGCATTTGACAAAGACGAGCTGAAGCAGCAGGTCATTATCACCTTAGAAAATAACGATGAAAAGGTGGTTAGCTTTTTAAATATCATTCCGGATTATGCACCTGGCGAGATCACATATGATCTTATTCGAAAAACAGCCGATGCTCCAAACGGCGATATGGATAGTATCATCATTGCATTAATCAATTATGCTAAAGAAGAGGGGTATGAACAGCTAAATATGGGGCTTGCGCCTTTTTCAGGTATTGAAGCACCAGAAGGTATTCCGCAAAAAACGATTAAATTTGCCTATGAAAAGCTTCAACAATTTAAACACTATAAGGGATTAAGGGAATTCAAAGAGAAATTTAATCCAACCTGGCAAACTAAATACTTGGTTTACACCAATGATTATGATTTACTAGCCATACCTATGGCACTCAATAAGGTCATGCGCACCTAATTTTCAATCCTCCTACTTCAAAATTCATTCAAAATTTCATAATAACTTGCTTCTCTATAGCGAATACTACTCCATTTTTATTAAAAGATTAGTACATTTATCACCATTTAAAGATCCATATGAAGATCTTAGCTATCGAAGATAATAAAGAACTTGCCAGTAGTATTTATGACTATCTTGCTCACGAAAATTACATCTGTGAATTGGCTTATACGATAGTGGAAGCACGTGAAAAGCTGCTTTTCTATTCGTACGATTGCATTTTGTTAGATATTATGCTGCCTGATGGAAATGGTTTAGATCTTCTCCATTTTATTAAAAACAAGCAAATTAAAAGTTCCATACTTATTGTTTCGGCAAAGGGAGCATTAGATGATAAAATACAAGGGCTGGAAAGCGGAGCCGACGATTATCTGACGAAACCTTTTCACCTACCCGAACTACATGCGCGTTTACGGGCCATTCACCGACGGAAAAACCTTGATGGAGATCATGTCCTATCCTTTAAAGAACTACACTTAAATACCAATACTTTTGAGTTAATTGTCAATAAAAAACAAGTAGACATTACCCGTAAAGAATTTGAACTGTTATTATATTTTTTAGTGAATAAAAATAGGGTAATATCCAGACAAGCAATTGCCAATCACCTTTGGGGAGATTATACCGATAATCTAAGCAATGTAGATTTCGTTTATCAACATGTAAAAAATCTTCGAAAAAAAATTAATCAAGCAGGAGGTATGGATTATATTGATACCGTTTATGGCTTGGGATATAAATTCAATACCAACAAGGAATAAACCAGCTGCAATGAAGTTAGCGAATAAATTTACACTTTGGTTTGTCGGCATTATATTGATCATTACCCCCATCAGTATGTTCAATACTTTTAATGGTATTCGTAAACGTATTGATAACTCAGAAATCGAACGATTAAAGGCAGTAAATGAAGAAATAGCCCATCGATTAAAAAATGACATTACACCTTTTCAATATACCCAGGGAAGACCAATCGAAATTCGACAAATAAAGACAGCTTTGCCGAATGAAAAAGTACAGGTAGAAAAGACAGCATATAACCATGCCAATAAAGCCGATGAATGTCGGATTACCGTTACTTCTTATTTTACCATTGCTGGTGTAAATTATAGTATATCATCCTATAATTACGTGATGCAATCTCGACAATTGCTTAACGGCATGCTACAAACAGCTATTCTAAAGATACTCGTAACGAGTTTGGTTGTATTATTAACTGTACGACTGGTATCGAAGAAAATCCTTTCTCCATTTAACCAAACCCTGAAAAATATTCAGAAATTTAATATCAAGAAAAAGCAACCGTTAACATTGGTTCCAACCGCGACCCAGGAATTTAAAGAATTAAATTGTTTTCTCAAAAAAATGACCGACAAAGCCATTAAGGAATACGGTTTAGCGAAAGAATTCAGTGAAAATGCCTCGCACGAATTACAAACGCCTTTGGCCATTTTACGGACTAAACTCGAGCTGCTGACGGAAACTAATATCCAAAGTGATCAAGCCGTGTTGTTAGCAGATATGCAAAATGCTATCGAAAAACTATCCAGAATCAACCACTCCTTGCTGCTGCTGACAAAGCTTGAAAACCATGAATTTGAGGCAGCTGAAGACATTGACTTTACACGTTATGTTCGCGAACTGGCCACGATTTACGAAGATCGTATAGCCATCAAAGAATTAAGCTTCGTACCGCAAATTGACAAACACGTCTATATCAAAATGAATGCAAGCTTAGCGGATATGCTTTTTGATAATTTACTAAGCAACGCTATTCGGCATAATATGAAAAATGGAGTTATTGATCTGACTGTCAATCAAACCGGAATCTATATCAGTAATACGGGGCCCGCTCCCTTCTGCCCGACAGCAGAACTCTTTCAACGGTTTAAGAAAAGTGACCAATGCAGTAATAGCATCGGTTTAGGGCTTTCCATCGTGAAAAGAATTTGTGAATTAAACAATTTTGAAGTTTCTTATATTTATGAAAATGAGCGGCATATTGTAAGCGTCATATTTGCTCCGCAAACTGTTTCACAAAAAACCGTTGCTAATTTGCACTCATCTCCGCTATTAAGTAATTAAATTCTTACAATTCGGCAACAAAAATAAATGAATTTTGGGCGATTTCTTCAAATTGTCTTCAAAATTACGCTGCAGATTTACAACAGATACTAATACGTTAATTGTCTTCGTGAAATCTACAGAAAAATCAGTAATAAGACTTTGTATTTCAAGCCTTTTACTACTATTCTCAGCCGTACACTCACCAGCACAGGAAAAATTATCACTGCAACAAGCCTTGCAATTGGCCGTACATAATTACGGTACCCTTAAAGCTAAAGCAAATTATGCGCACGCATCGTCAATTGCAGTAGATCAGGCTAAACGGGATTATTTACCCAATTTAATTTTAAGTGGCCAACAAGACTATGGCACTATAAACGGGCAAAATGGACCACTTTATGGTTTTGGTGGCTACGGCGTAGCATCATCCGGGCCAGCTCTTCCCAATCAAAATTGGAATGCGGCATTTGGTTCGCTTTATTTGGCCAATATGAATTGGGAATTCTTTTCCTTTGGAAAAGCTAAGGAACGGATAAAAGTAGCTCAAGGAATTGCAAATCGAGACGATAAAGACCTGCAACAAGAGCTTTTTAATCATCAAGTAAAAGTTGCGGCAGCCTACCTTAACTTACTTGCTGCTCAGAAACTTACCTTATCATACGAAAAAAATCTCCACCGAGCAGACACTTTTAGGCAAGTGGTCGTCACCCGTGCACGCAATGGTCTGATTGCCGGAGTCGACTCATCCCTGGCAAATGCCGAAGTGTCCAATGCTAAAATTGCGCTTACCAAAGCTAAAGATTTTGAACAGGAGAAAAGTAACCTACTTGCTCAATTAATGGGTATACCATCACAAACCTTTATACTGGATAGCGTATTCATCGCGCATATCCCTCAGGGGATAGAAGAACAGACGGCTATGGATACAACGAAGCATCCCATCCTGCAATGGTATCAATCACGCATCGCGCTGGGTAAGGAACAACGAAATTACTTAAAAACCTTATACTACCCCTCATTTTCATTAATTGGCATTTTCCAAACCCGAGGATCTGGATTCGGAAATGATTATACCCTCGATCAGCATGCGTATACATCGAATTATTTCGATGGCATTAAACCCACACGCACCAATTACTTAATCGGTGTTGGCTTAACCTGGAATATCACACAACCCTTACGGGTATCAAAACAAGTAAAAAGCCAATATTTTGTTAACGAAGCTTTGGCTAATGAATTTGAGCTCGCTGAACAACAGCTAAAAGCACAACAGGCATTATCTGAAACCAAAATACAAAACGCCCTGCACAATTACCACGAGGTTCCGATACAAGTTAAAGCGGCCTCTGATGCTTTTCTACAAAAGTCAGTACTCTACAAAAATGGCTTAACAAATTTAGTAGATGTGACACAGGCGCTTTATACCTTAATCAGAGCTGAAACGGATCGTGATATTGCCTATAACAACGTTTGGCAAGCCCTGTTGTATAAAGCGGCGGCTACTGGAGATTTTAGCTTATTCACAGAAAAGATTATTCCCTAGAGTAATCGTTTTTTACGTTTGACAACCATTAATATTTTACAAAAATCATGAATCTTATCCGCTTTGCATTACGTAAACCTATAACCATAATGGTTATTGTGGCAGGGCTATTCTTCTTCGGAATAAAAGCAGTTACTTCCATTAAGATTGATATCTTTCCTAAACTGGATATGCCTGTAATCTATATTTCCCATCCCTTTACAGGTTATACGCCCGAGCAGATGGAGTCTTTCTTTGCCAAGCAATACATTAATATCTTATTGTATACAAACGGACTGAAAAGTATCGAAACCAAAAATATCCAGGGATTAACACTTATGAAATTAAATTTCTATCCGGGCACCAATATGGCTCAAGCGGCGGCTGAATTGGGTTCTTTTACCAACCGGATACAGGCTATATTTCCTCCAGGCTCTAACCCACCTTTTATTATTCGATTTGATGCCTCTACCCTACCTGTTGGCCAATTGGTGCTCAGCAGTAAAACGCGAAGCAATAATGAACTGGCTGATTTGGCTAATACCTATGTACGCTCTTCTTTCACCTCTATTAGCGGCTTAGTGGCTCCCCCACCTTTTGGAGGAAATGTGCGGACTGTTGTCATTAACGCCGATCCGAAGCTGCTACGCTCCCATAATATGACACCTGACCAATTGGTTGAAGCGTTAAAATTGAACAACCAGACAGCTCCTTCGGGCAATGTACGTATAGGCGATAAAAACTATATTACCCCAACAAATACACTGCTCAAAAACATTAAAGATTTTGAAAATATTCCTTTATTCAAAAATGGTGTCCAGAATTTGTATCTACGCGACGTGGCTACCGTGCAAGACGCCGCTGATATTACCTCAGGTTATGCATTAGTTAATGGCAAACGTTCGGTATACCTCAATGTCGCTAAAAGTGCCGATGCTTCAACCTGGGAGGTGGTTAAAAATCTGAAAGCCGCTATTCCCAAAATACAAAGCCAACTCCCAGAAGATGTGCAGGTAAGCTACGAATTTGACCAGTCGATCTATGTTATGAATTCGGTAAAAAGCCTACTTAGTGAAGGAGCCATTGGAGCAATCTTAACAGGTTTAATGGTGGTCCTTTTCTTGGGCGACATACGCGGCGCACTTATTGTCATCTTAACCATCCCTACATCGATTATATCGGGTGTGCTTTTCTTAAATCTTTTCGGACAAACCATCAATATCATGACCTTAAGTGGTTTGGCCTTAGCCATCGGTATCTTGGTAGACGAAAGTACGGTAACCATCGAAAATATCCACCAACACCTGGATATGGGTAAACCAAAAGCGCTGGCCATTTGGGATGCCTGTAAGGAAATTGCTTTCCCAAAACTACTCATTCTCTTCTGCATTTTAGCAGTATTTGCACCTGCTTTTACCATGGGCGGTATACCCGGATCATTATTCTTACCCCTAGCATTAGCCATTGGCTTTAGTATGGTTGTTTCCTATTTCTTAGCCCAAACCTTTGTACCCATCATGGCTAACTGGATTATGAAAGGGAAACATCATCAAAAACCAAATGGAGACAACTTAACGGATGCAGAAGAATTTGATCGTGCTGGACTTATTAGTGACGATAAACAGGCACAAATAGAACAAAAGATAACTGCAGTGGAATCACCAGACCGAAATCCTAACGGTAAGGTCAGCTATTTTGAGCGGTTAAGAATACGGTATTTACGCTTCATTGAACGCATGATACCTTACCGAAAGGTAATCGTTATTGCCTACTTATTGATCATTTGCAGTTTAGCGGCGCTATTAATGACCACTATTGGACGCGATGTGTTACCCAAAGTAAACGGTAGTCAATTCCAGGTACGCCTCCGGGCGCCCGAAGGAACACGTATTGAAACGACGGAAAAGAGAACATATAAAGCAATCGACGAAATTAAAAAAATCGTTGGCCCGGAAAATGTATCCATTACATCTGCTTATGTAGGAACACATCCATCCTTATTCTCTACCAGTCCGATTTATCTGTGGATGGCAGGGCCCCACGAGGCGGTTATTCAAGTAGCACTTAATGAGCACTATAAAACCAATCTAGATGAGCTGAAAGAGCAGATTCGAGCGGCTTTTGCAAAAACGTTACCTGATGTTACCGCTTCGTTCGAACCGATTGAGCTTACCGATAAAATTTTAAGTCAAGGATCACCTACCCCTATAGAGGTGCGCTTTTCCGGCAGGGACAAAAAACTGAGTGAAGCTTATGCACAAAAACTAATCGCTAAATTAAAAAATATCAGTTATCTAAGAGATGTGCAACTCGGACAATCAACGAAATATCCGTCTATTAATATCAATATCGATCGTATGCGGGCTGCCCAATTAGGGGTCGATATGAACGATGTTTCCAGATCATTAATTGCTTCCACCTCCTCTTCCCGCTATACAGATAAAAATATTTGGATTGATCAGCGTATTGGTAACAGCTATAGTGTACAGGTACAGATTCCGGAAAATAAAATGAATAGTACGGATGAGATTAATGAGATACCCTTGCTAAAAAACCAAACTAGACCGGTGTTAGGCGATATCGCTACCATAAGTCCCGGGACGACCTACGGTGAAACGGATAACCTAGGTGCTATGCCTATGCTTTCGGTTACAGCGAATATCAATGATCAAGATTTAGGAGCTGCTGCTCAAGATGTACAACAAGCAATTGATGCTTTAGGTGAGCTTCCTCGAGGTTTGGATGTGCAACTCATTGGTTTAAGTAATACATTAGATGACACCATGAATAGTCTTGAAAGTGGACTGCTTGTGGCTATTGTGGTTATCTTTCTCATGTTAGCTGCTAATTTTCAATCGTTCAAGGTATCCGGTATCGTATTGGCTACTGTACCCGCTGTAATTTTAGGCTCTTTGAGTTTATTGTTATTGACACAATCGACACTAAATCTACAATCCTATATGGGCATGATCATGTCTGTTGGCGTATCCATATCAAACGCAGTACTGCTCATTACCAATGCCGAAGAAATACGGAAAACTACCGGTAATGCACTATCATCAGCTACTGGTGCTGCCGCATTACGGATGCGGCCGATTGTCATGACAGCACTCGCCATGGTGGTTGGTATGATACCGATGGCCAGTGGATTGGGTGAAGCGGGCGACCAATCGTCACCGCTAGGCCGGGCGGTTATTGGCGGACTGGTTGCTTCTACCTTTGCAGCCTTATTTATTCTTCCATTGGTCTTTGCTTGGGGACAAGAGAAAACGAGCACGCAAAGTGTTTCTTTAGATCCAGAAGACGAAGAAAGCATTCATTATATTTCATCAATCGTTAAAAATTAAAACACGACCATGCATACTCATCGATTTTTTCTATTGGCTATCGGCGCGTTTGGTATGAGTTATCTGCTAAGCAGCTGTACTTCATCCGTCAAAAATACCGGAGCAGAAAATCAAAAAACACCTACAGAATCATCACTGGAAACATTCAAGTTAACGAAAGGCCAACTCTCATCGGCCCTTAAAATTCCCGGCGAATTGCTTGCTTACCAACAGGTGGATTTATATGCAAAAGTCAACAGCTTTGTTAAAAAGCTCTATGTAGATGTTGGCAGTGTCGTTACAACGGGTCAATTGTTGGCGGTTATGGAAGCTCCTGAATTAAATTCACAGCTATTAGGTGCCGAATCTAGGTTAAAATCACAAGAAGCTGTTTATCTAGCGAGTAAAGCAACGTACCAACGGTTATTGGAAACCAGTAAGACTCCCGGAACCGTCTCTCAAAATGACCTTGATCTGGCACTAGCAAAGCAAAACTCTGATCTGGCGCAATTGCAAGCATCAAAGGCGGCTTTCAATGAGATTGGCGACACCAAAAATTACCTTGAAATAAGAGCGCCCTTCCCTGGCATCATAACCGCTAGAAATGTGAGTACAGGTGCTTATGTAGGCCCTTCGGGCAAGGGTTCAGAAGCACCACTCTTTACTTTACAAGAACAGCATAAACTTCGCTTAGTGATAAGCGTACCTGAGTTATATTCCGCTTATTTAAACCAACAAGATGAGGTTAATTTCTCGGTGAAGGCTTTCCCTAACGAAACCTTTAAAGCAAAGGTTTCGCGATTGGCAGGGGCGCTAGATGCCCGACTTCGCTCGCAACGTATCGAAATGGATGTTGATAACGAAAATAAACGTTTATTGCCCGGAATGGTTACAGAAGTGGAAATACCACTAAAAGGTAGTAACCAGGCATTTGTAGTTCCTTCTGAAGCCGTCTTAAATGCTACAACAGGGACTTTCGTTATTAAGGTGGAACATGATAGTACCAAATGGGTACCCGTTACTTTAGGTCGACAAACAGATGGGAAAGCCGAAATTTTTGGTCAGCTGAATGACTCGATGCAACTGGTAAAATCAACGTCTGAAGAAATAAGGGATAATGAGCCGTTGAAATAAAAAATCAGTTTTAACTTATGGTCGCATAAATCCCATTCCGAAAGCTGTACCACTACCCAAAGCGGCTCCAGCTAATACATCGGATGGGTTATGCACTCCCAAATACATCCGGGAATAACCTACCGTTCCGGCCCATATTACAGATGGTGCAATCACATACCATTTGGGATATGCTCGAGATAATGCGGTGGCCGTACTAAAAGAAGCGGAGGTATGGCCTGAAGGAAAAGAATAACTGGAAGGTTCATAAACTGCTTTAAAACCAATATGAGCATGAAAAGGCCTCGGACGTTTAAATATTTTCTTCAATGCGAAGTTCAATAACGCTGTAGTTGCTGTACTACTCGCAATATAAGCCGCATTCTGCCGCATTCCTTTGTTATGGTCAATAACGCCTGCGATAAAAAGGCCTGCAGGTATCGCCGCATTAACGTAGTTATTAGCATCAGACACGATACGCATAACCTTGGTTTGCTGTTCTGTTCGTTTAGCGGCAAGATTTTCTAAAATTTTTAAATCCAAGTGATCGATGGTCGACTGGCCAAAGGAAAGATGACCGCTAAACAGCAGAAAAATAACAAGAAATCTATGCATAATTCATTGAAATGGGTCAATCAAACATAGATAAAATGTGTATAACATCCAATCAATTTCTTTGGTATCTCCGATACGAATCCTTTTAAGAAACATTAGAAATGTTTTCAGAGGATTTGCTTTTCAGTCAAATGTTTCCAATATCGTCTTGGAACATGCTGTATATGTAATTTCAAGTTCTTTCGTTCCACTATATTCACCTGCTTAAAATATTGTTGCCATAGGTTACGATAACGTTTCTCTTCCGGATGTTCCAAAAGCATTTTATGCTCTTGGAAATCTTTTGAAAATGCTACCCTGACTTCTTCGACCTCTTGCAGATTATAATAAATCCCATAATCACGCTTCACGTCATAAATTAACCAACGTTGGTCTGCATAACGATCAGAAAAATGCTTACGAATGAGCGGCAATACATTAAAATCAGGTTCAATCATTGCCCCATATAAATCATCTTGCTGTCGACTAAACCGTATAAAGGCCTTCATTCGATGCCGTTCACGATCTACCATTTTTGCTATTTGCTTTATTCTTAAAACATCACTTCTCCCGTAAGCTAAATGAGGTTTATCTACGCCCGAAAAATAGAAGGATATTGCGGTGCATAACGTCATTTCAATTTGAGTTATTTCGGATAGAAAGACTTTATATAAATCTCCTAGCGCGTTTGGCGGTAGTTTTAATCGCAGCGCATTCCAAACACGTAAAGCTTTAGTCTCATTGGTAATCACTTCATGCATGGCATCAAAAAGGCCATTTTGTATGCTTTCCGGCTTTTTATAGATAGCAGCAATATGCCACTTATATTCAAAGCTTTCGAAAATCAGGGTTAGCATTCCCTTCCATGTCCCATCATAGCATAACCTATACATTCTAAAATAAATTCAATTGCTGGCAGTGACGCCGTAAATATTTACTTTGAGATGTAGCAAGAATGTACTGTTTAATTTTATGCGCCGCTTGATCACTGTAAATTTGCTTATAACCACGACAGATAATAAAGTATTTAGCCCGATTAATGGAAACGCCTATTTTTTTAAGTTGCTCCATATCAAGTGCTCCATATTGACGAGCCATAATAATCTGCTGAGCGGAACGTACACCTACGCCGGGAATCCTCAAAATTAAATGCAGTGCTGCTCGGTTGACGTCAATGGGAAAACATGAGAGATTCCTTAGCGCCCAGCTCAATTTTGGATCAATGTCAAGTTCTAGCAGCGGATATTGTCTGTTTACTAATTCATCCGCCTGAAAGCCATAAAAGCGCATGAGCCAATCCGTTTGATACAACCGATTTTCCCTCACCAATGGCACTGCAGATCCTATGTTAGGTAAACGGTTATCGCAACTAACAGGCACATAGCCCGAATAATAAACCCGCTTTAACGAGAAATCCCGATAAAGCCTTTGCGCCATAAACACAATTTGTTCATCGGTTTCTCCGCTTGCCCCAATAATCATTTGCGTACTCTGACCGGCAGGTGCAAAAATAGGGGTCTTCTTAAAAATCCGCTTCTCCTCTCCCAGCTCAGTGATTTTATTCCTTAGGTATTCCATCGGCTTCACCATGTCCTGTCTGTTTTTTTCCGGTGCAAGGAGCTTTAATCCTGATTCTGTTGGGATTTCAATATTAACGCTTAAGCGATCCGCATATAAACCCGCTTCGTGAATCAATTCGTCGCTAGCCCCCGGAATCGTCTTTAAGTGAATATATCCGTTGAAATGATGCTCTTGTCTTAATTTTTTCGCTATACGAACCAATCGCTCCATCGTATAGTCTGCATTTTTAAAAATACCACTACTTAAAAATAATCCTTCAATGTAGTTTCTCCGATAGAAATTAATGGTTAAATCGACTACCTCCTGTACGGTAAATGAAACCCGTTTTATATCATTACTTTTACGGGTTACACAATAGGCGCAATCGTATATGCAAAAATTAGTCAATAAGATTTTGAGTAGCGATACACATCGGCCATCTTCCGTATAGGTATGGCAAATGCCTGCCCCGGTATCCCCTAAACCCTTATTTTTGTTTTTTCGGTTACTGCCGCTTGATGAACAACTAACATCATATTTCGCTGCATCCGCTAATATGGACAATTTTTCTTCTATGCGCTCCAATAGTTCTAATTTTATTAGCAAATATACTAAATAAAATAGTAAACATAATCTTTACTTATAAAAATGACAGCAAATTAGACAACATAGCTAACCTTTCAATTCGAGTACCTGTTGTAAATGTAACGCTACACCAAAGTGCATGGTATCTTTAGCTAATGCATCCTGGAATGCCTTTATAGCGGCGGCGTATTGTTTCAGACCGAAGTACCCCAAACCTATCATGTATTGGCAATGAACACCATGACGTTTCTGTATATCGTCTTCGAAAATTAGCAAATCAGGCAATGAAACAGCAAAATAATCGATCTTTGCTTCATCATGTAGATGCTCTTCTCCATAAGCAATCAGCTTTTGAAAAATATGATTGGCCTTTTCGGTTTTGCCTAATGCGAGCCAGGCCAAGCCTTGATAAAAAATCTGATCGGGCTGCTGATCATTGTAAAACATGGCTACCGACGGTTCTGCAAGCCCTTGCGTAGCTTTTTCAAAATAGACTGTTGCTTGTTGCTCGTCATGCAATCCCCGATACGCACAGCCCAACCAGTAAAAGATATCGTTTTCCTGCGCACCAAATAACTTACCCTCTCCTAAGTTGTGGGGGTAAACCTGAGCCCGTTCGAGTTTATCAATGGCCGATTGAAACTGTTGGATAGCTAGATCTTGTTTTGCTAAGGCTATCAAGCTATATATATACTGTCCCGAGACTTTTCCTTCGCCCCCTTCCCAAGGATGGAATTTCCGGTCCATAATCAGTTGATACGCTTTTTCGTGTTCACCCAAGAAATTATAGAGGGCTGCCCGTTCTAAATATATATCATCCCGTAGGTTAACCAAGTCTTGGTGTTTTTCCAAAAACGTCAAGCGTTGTTCGGGCGACCGGTTCAGACGCTTATAGAGTTGATCGAGCTCCATGAACACACGTGCATCGGTCTTATCTAACGCAAAAGCCTTTTCGAAGGATGTTAACGCTTTACTGGCATCCTGCTGTTTATTAAAATAAGCAATCCCTAAATTCCGAAAAACGGTCGCAAAGCTACCGTCCCGTTCGGCCGACAGCTCCCATTGTCGAATGGCTTCCATATATTGCCGTTTATCATACCATAAATTACCTAGGTAATAAGGCGCTTTGGCATCGCTAGGATTTCGTGTGAGGGCAAATGTCAAGACGAGGATATCTTCTATACGGTTAGGAAAACAATAATCAGCACAGGCCGCCGCTGCTTGCTCCAAGTAAGAAAAAACGAGATCTTCCTCATGTAATTTTGCAGCGAACCAGGCCAAGTAATAAAATACCATGGGGTACGTATCCTGTTGCTTTTCTTGGATAGCCAAGTGCAGTAATTCACTAGCCTCTGTATATAAGCCCGCTGCGGCATAATCTAAAGCATATTCCATCCAATTGGTCGCTTCATTGCGTGCTAGCTGTTTTACGTGCGCTAATGTTTGCTCACTTGCTGTTTTTTGGCCGAGTATTTCATAATTTTTATATTGCTCGAAATAGGCGCCCAGATTGAACAGATCACGTTTAATAGCTGCTGCACAAACGGATAACGCTTCATCTATTTGGCCAAGTTTACGCAATATATAGGCCTTGAGTACCCAAGCTTTGCTATTGCGTGCATTCCGATCGAGCGACCATTGGATATGCGCTAAAGCCGATTCATTATCTCCTTTCACGCTAGCGAGCTGTGCTAGGGCAAAACACCCTTTATCTTGCCAAGCATCGTTCCAAGTGGCTTTATAAAACGCTTCGTAGGCCTCCTCATTCCGTTCTTGCATGACTAAACATAGCCCTAAGTTATAGTAAGGTTCGCCATCATAGGGGTTTGGATTGCGTTCAATCAAGGTTTCAACCGCTTGTCGGAAATAAGGCTCGCTCTTGACGAACTGTCCACGACGCAAGTACCATTTCCCCAATGCGTTGTTGTTCCGAACATCGTTCGGATCGCGTCGCAACGCTTCTTCATAATAATCAACTGGCTGATACGTCGCATGTCGGTATTGCTCTAGATGCAATCCCGTAAAAAATAATTGTTCATTATTCTCCACGTCGGCCGGTAGCAAAGCCGCTCGCGCGGGCTCAGGTAACTCACTCTTTCTATTTTTGCATGGATCATAACATATTAATTCCTTGCCTGTTGCATGAACAACACGAAGTAAAACTTCGTCTTCTTTGACATCCTTTTGTAAGGGTATAGTCTTTTTATATAGGACTTCAGGTGAAAGATCGAACACCTCGCTGTAAAGCTGTTTACCTGACACATAAAATTCCAGGTGTAGATTTTTTTGAATAGAAGTACCCATGATCTTCAAGGTGGCTACTTCGTCTTCCAAACCAACATAGAGCAAGATGTCTTTCGTGGCATTCTTTACTAGTCCCAGTTCCCGATAGGGCATAAAATATTGCGTAAACGACTTCTCTTCATAAGGCATTAGCCAAGTGAAATCCGGTTGGTTATCGGTATAAACACCGGTCATGAGCTCAATGTAGGGCCCATCCTCGTCGGTCAAGTTCCGATCCCAAGCCTTGCCAAAATCACCATTACCCCATGTCCATTGTTTTTTACCGGGTGAGATATGATGGTTGGCCACATGTAAAAGGCCGGCTTGGCTATCGTTTTCATATCCTCCTACAAAATCATAATCAGAGCGGATAGCCATGTACGAGGTAGGAACCGGAATATTTTTATAATTAGAAATATCCGTTCCAGGAGCATAATCCACCTTGTAATAGGTACCGGTTGCAATGGGAAAACTGGCTACATCGCGTTTTCCATGATCAAAAACCGCATTCACATCAGGTGGAAAAACTGATTGGTAATAATCGTTTACTTTCACTGCAGGGTTTGCCCACCAGAGAAAAGTTTGTGGTAAACTCGTACGGTTATATAGCTGTGCTTTTATTTCCAGATAAGCCTTATCCGGGTATAAGGTAAAACCGGCCATTCCCTTGGTATGAAACATTTTTTCTACCTCATTAACCCAAATGGTTTTACTCCCATCAGCATTTTCTGCTAAGGTATAGTCGATCGGTTCAAAGGTACTTGGACGGTGATGTTGTGGCCAATTAAATTCAATCCCACCTGAAATCCAAGGACCGCATAAGCCAACCAACGCGGGCTTAATGACCTGATTATAGTAGATAAAATGCCGTTGTTTAACCTTATCATAGGCCATTTGTATCCGTCCGCCCAGTTCGGGCAACACCATAATTTTCAGGTATTTATTTTCGAGAAATAGGGCGGTATAGGCGACATCGGTTTGCTCATCGTAGATTTTCTCTATCACTGGATTTGGATAAACAACCCCGCTACTTCCCTGATAAACACGTTTTTCAAAAAACATTGGATTTTTTTCTGCCTTACCTATCCTATAAGTTGGAATAGTGACTGTTTCTTCCCAAACACGTACAAAAAATTCGCTCATGTCTTATTTGTTTCTAATCTATAAAAATGTTAATGTTTGATTAATTGTTGTTCTAATGCTTCCAGTGTCTGCCCTTTCGTTTCACGCACCTTGCTTTTCACAAAAAGGAAGCCGACCAGACAAATGCCTGCATAGAGGTAAAATGGCCCGTAAGTACCCAATACTTCCGCTAAAATCGGAAAGGTAAATACGAGAATAAAATAAGCCGTCCAAAGCGACACGATGGCCACCGACGAGGCTAAACCACGGATCTTATTGGGAAAAATCTCGGATATCAGGACCCAGGTTACCGGTGCCAGTGATGTAGCATACATGGCGATAGCCAATAAAACGAAAACGGATACCAAACCGGGCGCTGCTTGGTGCTGTAGCAGAAAAGCCAAGACAATATATACTACAGATAACCCAAGTGAACCGATCAACATCAGCGGTCGACGCCCCAAGCGATCTACTTGCCACATGGCCACCACAGTAAATATCAAATTGACCAAACCGATTGCTACGGTCTCGAACAATTGTCGATCTAAGTTGGCACCAACCGATTCAAAGATGGTTGACGTATAATTAAACACCACATTAATACCGCATAGTTGTTGAAAAACCGCTAGTGTAATCCCCACAATGACAGCAGGCCGAACCGCTTTTTCGAATACGGCCTTGTACGATTGCTTAACACTACCTTGCAAAGATTGCTGAATGTCTTTAAAGGTGTCGGTTACAAAGGCCTCGCTACCAATATTGCCCAATACTTTCTTCGCTTGCGCTTCTTTTCCGGCCTTAAGCAACCACCGAGGACTCTCTGGCAGCCAAATCACGCCTAAAAAAAACAGGCCTGCCGGTACCGCTCCCAGTCCAAACATCCAGCGCCAAGCTTCTGGACCATTATCGGCCAAGGCATAATTGACTAAATTCGTAACCAATATACCGATGACGATGGTAAGCTGATTGATAGCCACATTTCTGCCGCGAATATTGGCAGGAGAAACTTCAGCAATGTATAATGGACTGAGCATAGACGCCATGCCTACACCAATACCGGCCGCAAAACGCATGATGACAAAAACGGTCAAACCAGAAGAGAAGGCCATACCTAGTGAGGATAAGGCGAAAATAAATGCCGCCAGCATGAGTCCCGGTTTCCGGCCATAACGATCGGCCAATCCACCAGCCAGCAAGCAACCCACGATGCAGCCTAGGGCGAGCGAACCGGTTAGAAACCCCTCCCACCAAGCATTTAAAGCGAATGCTGAACGAAGGAAAGGTAGCGCCCCGGCAATCACCGCAAAGTCAAAACCAAATAAGTAACCACCAAGGGCTGAAATAAAAGATATTCCCAATATATAGGTGTTGTTGAATGTTACAGACTGTTGATTCGTTTTCATAAATAATGTCTACCTCTTATAATAAATCTTTGATTTTTTCAATGTCCGCTCTCTGTTTGGGATCAAAAGCTTTGCTGGCCATATACTTTTTTAAACTGTATAACAGCTGTTGTGCTTCAGGCCTCTCAGCAATATCTGCTGTTAAATCTATACCTGAAACTAGGAGGCGTCCTCTTCCAACTTTGCATTCAAAAATTAATCCCAAGGGTTGTGCGGTAACCCAATCATCAATCACCCGAACGATTGGATTTAGATGATCCGCAACTTCATCCAGTCTAATTGCATTTGAATGACTCATGGCATCCCACCATTGCCAATCGCTATGATAATCGGTAGGGAAATCTTTCAAAGCCGGATGCGCTGGATTGCATAAAATACCCAATGTTGTTGGTGCTTGCCCATTAGTCCAGGCTGTATTCCAAAATATGCTCGAAAATCCAATTTTAACATCCCCCCCTTTTTCCGGTTTTATAGAACCTTGTTGCACATTGAGCAACACTTTACCTCCTTTTTCAAGCGTTTGAATAGCATGGGCATCCAAGCGTTGGGTAACCAATAGGCTATCGTTAATTTCAGGCAATGTTGCTGGATAAACAAACATATTCCAGGAATTGTGATAGTTATTGATAGAGACAGTTAAGGTTAGCTGACTGGCTTGTTGCACATTACTTAACGACTGCTTAATTTCTCCTAGTTTAAACGCGTTGCCTAATGGAATATTGGTATTATTCAATTTGCCATCGAATAAAACAGCTCCAGCTGCATTTTTGATGTTCCAGCTTGGTGTAACATTGGTCAAAGCTGCTTCTCCGAAATGGGCTACCTCTACCGGTATGTTCAGTGTTTCATTATTTTGATAAACCATTTTTGGAAGGCGCACTAAAGGTACTGTCGCATTACAAAAACGACTGTATTCTGCTCCTGTCACATAACCTTTATCACCCCAAAAAGGATCCAACACACCTACTAATGCAGTTCCTTGTCCAGGAAAATCATGTAGATCCAGCAATTGGAAGCCACCGAAGCCGGGTGTACGTAAAGCAGCTTCTATATCCGCTTTGTAGCATAAAACCTGCAGTTTTCCCGAAGCCATCAAAAAGCTATCCGCTAGATTCGCCATCTTGTGATTATTTAATTCTTCTTGAAAAATCTCAAAATTCTTGGCCTTTAAGACCCCATCATATTTGGGAATTTCTTTAAAATTGGGATAGACACACCACTGCCCTATTTCATGGCTCACAGTGGGGTGTTGCCACTTCGCAATAATTTCAGACCAATCGTAATCCGTTCTTGGCGCTTGGCCATTAATAATACTTTTCAGATCTTCGCCCCAACGTTGAATCCTTGGATCCGGCGTGTTGTTGTAATCGCTACTTAAAATAACCGGCCAACCACCTGCTGTTGTATAAAGTCTTCTGGCGTCTTTCTCTTGCCAATAATGCACAAAATCGGTTAGGTATTTTTCATGGTTTTTACCACTAGGTTCGTTTCCATAGGCCATCATGCAGAAAGAAGGATGGTTACCATAGGCTTTCACCACCCGTTCGCTTTCATCATAAATATATTGATCGAGAGGCTTACCATCACCAATAGATGCCCCTTGATTGGCCCATGAACTGTTTTCTACTTGCAGATAAAAGCCAGCACGATCTGCTGCTACAAAAGCTGCCTCAGGCGGAGTCCAGGAGTGAAAACGCATATGATTGAGCCCGTAAGACCTGCATACATCGAAAATATGCGACCAGGAAGCAACATCTGTTGGAGGATAACCCGTCTCCGGAAAAATAGCGCATTCGAGTGTACCGCGAAGGAATGTAGGGCGACCGTTAATCGTAAACTGTGTGCCTTTAGCGGCGAATTCACGCATTCCAAATGTCACTCTACTTTCTTCCGATTGGCCTTGGTTTGTCAATTGCACGTGCATGTCGTAAAGATTGGGATGGAATTCGTCCCATAACAAGGGGTTATTCCCCATTGGATAAATAATCTCCAGTTCTGTTTGCACTCCCTTGACATGAACGGTTTTTGTTATAGGCTGTAGTTTTTCAGCTTGTAAATTATTGGAAGTTGCGGTAAATGCTATATTGGCTTTAGTTGGTTTATTTTTCGGATTATTAATTTTTAGTCGGGCAACCACCTGTCTGTGCTGAACATCTGGATAAAGCTGTATATCATCGAGGTGAAGCTGTGGCCGGGCGGCAATAAACAATTGACCCACCATACCATTCCAATTGCTTTGCGTGTGATCAGAAATACTGTGTGCATTTTGACCCACATTAATGTCTTTTACCCGATTATCGATACGTATAGCTAACAAATGGGTTCCCGGCTTTAAGGATTCAGACAAATCGAAGGTATGCGGTGTTCCTAGGCTGTTTTTCATACCTATCCGCTGACCATCAATCCATACCGTTGTTTCCCAATGACTTCGTTCTATGAATAGTTTGATATTGTTACCCTTCCAGGATGTAGGAATAGTAATTGTTTTTTGATACCATGCAGCTCCTTTATAGTATTTAACCGGTTGGAGCCAAAAGGGAACTTTTATATTTCCCGGTGCTCGATATTTGGCATACTTCGGCTTAAAAAACCAGGAGGAATCAACAATGCTGCCTGTCCAAGGCGTATTTACCGTAATATCATCTCCTTTACCATTGGTGGTCATAGAACCCGGCAACCGTATCGTGTCTTCCAGTTTCCGATTGAACCATCGTTCATTCACGCCAACATCCAGCGAATCAATCTGAAAAAGCCATGTTCCCGAAAGATCAATTTTATCTTTTGTCTGTTGTTGTGCCCTTATATAAAAGAACATAAACTGTAATAGCATCAAAACGATAATTAACCTTCTATTACTATTCATCATTGTTTTTGATATTTTCATGGAGTAACTGATCAGTCAAATTTGCGATTTAATTCTTTTTTAATGGCCTATTTTAATTGGCAGTTCAATGAATACGGAAAAATGATTTGGCAGAAGCTTTTTTATCATAATGATCCGCGAATATGAACTTTGATTCTGCATAAGTACTATAATGGTTCAACAACGATAACAAAATTAGCGTATAATAAAGCGTTTAAAATGGAGAAAGCCTTTTTAAAAATGGATTATTTTACTATTTTAGCCTTAAAAACCAATCATTATGATCAGAAAGAAAGAAGGGTTTGAAGGAGAAAGAGCCATTATCATTCCACCAAAAATTATCGCACAATATAAAGGTACACCATTAACACAGGAGTTTTATATTACCGATATCGGTTATTATCCGAAGGCTAAACACCATTATCGGGATAGGCATGAAGGTTCTGGAGAACATATATTGATACATTGTGTGGAAGGCAAGGGGACAGCCATCGTGAATGATCATGAAATTAGGATTGAGCCGAATGACTTCCTCATCATCCCTGCAATGATGCCACATGTATACCGAGCCGATCCAGTACACCCCTGGACTATTTATTGGTTACATTTTAGTGGTCGTCAGTCGGCTACAATGAGCCAAAAGCTTTTTGAAAAAATGACTTCACAACAAAACAAAGTCATGCAAAACGAGCAGCATCTATCCTTATTTGATAAAATATATGACACCTTACAACAAGGGTACGGCAGAGAAAACATGGAGTTTATTGCGCTCATTATACCTTATTATCTTAGCGGTTATCTTTTAAATGAGCGCTTCAATCATCATCAGGATAAGCAAGCGCAGGATGCCATTAACCAAGCTATCAATTTCTTAAAAAGCCGTATTTCACAACCAACCAGCTTAAAAGAAATAGCGGATCATGTGCATTTATCGATATCGCACTTTTCGAGCATATTCCATAAGAAAACCGGTTATTCGCCGATTGAATATTTCAATCACCTTAAGATACAACGGGCATGTCAATTGCTGCAATTTACCAACCAGCGCATTTTCGAAATTGCTTTAGCCATAGGCATCGAAGATCCTTATTATTTCTCCAGACTTTTCAGCTCCCATATGGGCGAATCACCCAAAAATTATCGGAATCGCTGGGCCATGCGACCATCATCGTAATTTAATGCAAATTGTTTTCACATTCAATTTTACCAAAACCTATTTGCTTCATGGGTGAACGAAGTTAATAACGCGTTATCTTCTATGAAATCCCGAACGCAAATCAATAACGTTCGGGATCCTTTCTATATAAGATTCGTGCAGCCTTTATTTCATTTTCCTGCCTGTCACTTGGATTATATTCGTTAATTAAACACGGTCAAGAGAGATTATTGAGATATAAGCTATTAATCACCGTTTATTTATCATTAATCGTTAACTAATCTTTTTTACTGCATAGCTATCTTTTAGTCAAGCGCAAAAAATGAGTGAATAACATTCCATCTTATAAATTTCGAATTTACAACTTACAATGTAGATGGACCTTGGTTTGCTGTAGTTGGCCAACCAGGATTCTGATATATGGGAGATGTAGACACCTCATTATTTTCAGACGAAATTAAAAAATGTTGAATCGCTATCGGAGATAGGTAATGCGCCATATTCCACTTATAACCTCCTAGCACCAAAGACTTTGCAGATATCTCATATGGGCGCAAGTACTTGCTGGTTTGCGGTGAAGAAACATTTGCTGCAGGATCATTCAATCCATATATCAACTTTGTCCCCCCCGCTGGCTTATTATACCAGGTTTGCATTGGCCCCCATAACTTGAAACCTTCAATATGATAAGAATTAGTCATCAATTGGTCCATGGAACGCCAACGTCTTAAATCCGCATACCTAAATCCTTCATATAGCAGTTCACAGCCACGCTCGCGACGGATATTGTACAGGGTTGCATCAACTAACTGTCCGGCAGAATAAGCAGCCCAGTTGTTTTTCGCTTCTTCGGACATATTGGTGGCCGCTATGGTTGTCTGGAAATCTTCGTTGACTCTCGCTCTGCGACGGATGCTTTTCCAATAATTTTCTGCCTTGCCATCTAACGACTTATTTTTTTCATAACATGCTTCGATGTAATTCAGATAAGCTTCTACTGATCTAAATGCCAAAGAACCGGTATAAGCTAAGCCATTCCCGCCATGTTTCTGATCGTAATTGTTGAATTTTCTTACTGTATATCCGGTAGTATATCCCCATCCTTGGCTGCTCTCAGTGATATCAGGAATAGGTTCAATTAATGTGGAGTGTGTTCCCTCACTGGATTCGTACAATACATTTTTCTGGCCGGGCTCTTTTAAAAATAACCACAGTCGTCCATCTCTGTTTTTTCTGACATCCGCCAACACATCATCTCCCGCATATCCAGAAGCCTGCGCATAAATGGGTAAGCCATTCGCCATCAGAAAAGAGTTGACATAGCCACGCGTCAAACCTACTTCACCATTTCCCAACTGGGCCCGTTGTACAATGTCGTGAGTGATGCCCAAACCTTTATCATATTGTCTCCATAATAGCACTTCGCTATAAGCTGACATATTCTCGCTTCCAAACATATCGTGGTATGGATTTACTGCATCGGTAACATCCTGCTGCAGTACCCCGTTATTTTCTACCAAAGGATAATTATCAGCAACGGCCATGGCTGCTTCCATAGACTGACTGAGAAAATAATCAATTTCGTTGTCAATACTTCCGGATGGATATTGGTAACTCCTATTGTAATCTTTGTCTTTCCCTGGCCATCCCGTACCATTTGGCACAAAAGGGGTATTCTTAAAATATTTGAGCCATGTTCCTTCAAAAAGTGCTACCCTGGATTTAATCAGTTGTGCGGATGCTTTGGATATACGATTTTTTTGGCCATCCGGAGCCCTTTCCTGAAGCAAGAGAATAGCCTGATCCAGATCGGACAGGATAAAACGGGCAACTTCATTGCGTGGAAATCTTTTACTAGCTTCTATCAACTGACCTTTTTCATCTTTCAAAACCGTTTTAACGATCGGAAAATCGCCAAATTCCTGCACATTTTTATAGTATTCAAGGGCTCTTAAAAAGTACATCTCCCCGATATAATGGTCTATATTCTCTTTTATACCGGTTATTTCACCAGCTTCCCAAAGGGGAAGAACACGTTCCATGAAATAGTTTGCGCTATATATCTTTGTAAATTCCCAATTGCCTCCTTCATGCGGCACCTTCCACTCTCCGGGAGCATAGCGATTATCATATCCCTTATATGCAGCAATGTCGGTATGTGCATCGCTTGAAAAACCTATTTCTCCAGAGGAAAAGGAAGGCAAAATATCCGGGTATAATTTATTAGCGTATGCAGCCAGTTGAGATTCCTCGTTTAAATAAGCTTCCGGTGTGACTTGGGAAAGAGGTTCCCGGTCCAGAAAATCTTTACACCCCATTTGCAATCCAATGAAGACCGCCAATATTATTGATTTTATGATATTTTTCATGATGGTATATATTAAAAATTAAGACTTAGACCAGCTGATATTGTTTTCGACAATGGATAAACGCTACCATTCCACCCTCCGTCAACAGTTTCCGGATCGAATGTCTTAAACATCTTTGTTCCCGTCCATAGATTTTCACCCGAAACGAAGACACGTAACTTGGCGACATGTAATCTGCTTGTTAGCGATATAGGCAAGGTATATCCTAATTGGATGTTTTTTAATCGGATATATGCTGCATTCTGTATATATCGTGTTTGGATCTCTTGGTTTCGTTCTGAATCGAAGAGGGGGCGTGGGAAATAAGCATCCAGATTTAAACCGAGCAGGTGGTTTGGGTTGTCCCGGAAATAATCCATTTGAGGTTCCATAGCTGTAGATTCCCAAACGCTGCCGGAAGCGCCCCAAAAATAATAGCTGTCTTGAAAATAGTCACGCTTCATGACACCCTGAAAGAATAGTCTCAAATCAAACCCTTTATAGTCCGCATTCAGATCAACGCCAAACTGATAACGTGGGCTGCTATTCCCGATAATACGCCAGTCACCATGATCGTCCCAAGTACCGGCACCGCCATCTATCTTGCCGTCCTTGTTCACATCAGCGTACATGATATCGCCTGCGCCCCATTGGCTTCCTAGTGCATTTTGCCCACCATTGGGCAGGGTAGCCAAGTAATCGTCCATTTCTTGTTGGCTTTTGGCAATGCCAATGGTCGTATATCCCCAGATTTCGCCTAACATCATATTTTTTCTATAGGTTTCGGGGTCTAAACTTCCTGTTTCGTTCGGGTACCTTGTTATTTCCGTTTGAGCGTCGGACAACACTATTTTAGCACCATATCCAAATCCACTTGCCAAGCGGTCGTTCCAGCCTAATGATAATTCGAAACCATACGTATTTAAATCGGTATTATTCGTCCTGGGAACGGCTGTTCCTAATGTAACGGGTAGTTCTGTAGCCGGACCGACCATGTTTAACGTTCTCCTGCTGTAATAATCGAAAGATCCAGTCAGCTTATTGCGAATAGCTCCAAAGTCAACCCCCACATTCCAAGTATTTACTCTTTCCCATGTGATTATCGAACTGATTAATCCAGGAACCGTAGCGGTGTTAGGCTTCACCCCATTGATAAGCCAACTGCCATTGGCAGCACCTACTTCCATCAATTGATAAGTTGGGTACCAGCTATCGGTATTTTGATTACCTAATTCGCCGTAGGAACCTCTGAATTTGAATAAACTGACATATTGTTCAATCGGTTTCCAGAAATTTTCCTTCGCCACATTCCAGCCTAAAGAGAAAGATGGAAATAATTTCCAACGTGTGTTTGAGCGAAAACGGGAGGTGCCATCGTACCGAAGATTTACTTCGGCTAAATATTTTTCCTGATAATCGTAATTCAACCTGCCGAAGAATCCGGCTGTAGACCAATGATCATTGCCCCCCGAAACACTCGGTGTAACAGGCTTTCCATAGGCATCCACTCCCGTTGTAAGGTCAATAACAGGAAGGTTAGGCACAATGATACCTTCACGTTGTGCTGAAAATACTTTTCTTTTAAATAATTCGGTTTGAAATCCAACCATTCCTTTCATATGGTGTCCTGATTCCAAATTTTTGGTGTATTCGGTATATACATTCCAGTTCATGTAATTATCTTTTTGCTGATCCTCATGAACATGGGAATTATTGTTTGAAGGATATGGATTGCCTGCAACATCATAATTATAGGTCTTCTGAATATCCCAATGTGTATTCACATTGACCGTTCGGTAATTGAAATCAACAAAGGTCTTCCAATCTTTAACGGGTTCGAGTATGAATTGCACCTGTTGATATAGATTGTCTGTCTGCCATATCCCACGACCACCATCACGCATATTGAGTGCAGGTGAAGGTGAATTATATAAATGACCATTCGGATCATATAGCGGCAATGTTGGCCATCCCTGACGTGCTATATTTGAAAAAAAATCGTCTCTTAAAAAGGAAGGTCTTCCGTAATCTTCACGTATAAACCGATTGGTATAATTTAGATGAGCCCAATCCGTAAGTTGTGCATTGATCTTCGCTGTTCCACTGTATCGATTATACTTATCTTGGTTGAATTCCATTAGCCCATTTTGGTCTAGGTAGTTGAAAGAGGTATAATAACTTACCTTATCACTTCCTCCCTGTGCACTGAAATTATGTTCTTGCGAAAAGACATTACTGCGATACATCGCATCGTACCAATCTACATTATCGTTACCGGCAAGGTAGCCATCTGCCCAATAGTCAGGGTTGCTTGGGTTGGGTATAACTGTCGTTGTTCTTTCACCATGCTGATATTCCAGAATACGTTTCATATGTTCTTCGTCAAACTGAGGTCCGACTCCGCCATTGGCATTTGCGTCATTAAAATAGGTTGCGAACGTATACGAATCCACCATCTTGGGCAGCAGCACAGGATTATTCCATCTGAAACTATTGTTATAGTTGATGACGGCCTTGCCAGCACGGCCTGTTTTTGTGGTTACCAATATGACTCCAAAAGGAGCTCTGGAACCGTAAATAGAAGATGCTGCAGCATCTTTCAATATGGATATATTGTCTATATCCTGCGGATTAAGTGCATTGATATCCCCTTCCATACCATCGATCAGTATCAGCGGGCTCCCGCTCGAACCGGTACCGATAGTAGCTACCCCACGTATGTTTATACTCGGCTTATTTTCTAACATACCATTATTCTGCGAGATATTCAATCCAGGGGACAGGCCTTGCATTGCCTGCGCGGCTGTCAATACCGGACGCGATGCTAAGGCTTTCGCGTCAATTGTTCCCACAGCTCCGGTTAAGTTTGTTTTCTTTTGCGTACCGAAGCCGATCACGGCTACTTCATCCAGTACTTTTGTATCGAATAGCAAGATGATATTTATTTGTCTTTTATCGTCTACGGAAACGACTTGCGGAACATACCCTACGTTGGAAAACCGCAAATTCGCTTTCGCGGGAACGCGCAGGGTATAAGAGCCGTCCGATTTGGTCAATATTCCGTTTGAAGTCCCTTCTTCCTTAACACTGGCGCCTACAATAGGCATACCTTCCTCATCTGTGACAACACCCTCTACTTGAATAGTTGGATGTTTTATTTGCGCAAGCGCGTTCTGTAAGCAAAATAGTGTGGCAATTAAAAAAACTAATGCTCCGACTTTTACCGCCGGAAAAAAACAATTATGATTTAATTTTCTTTTCATAATTTAAGTCTCTTAAATGGTTAATAAATAGACGCTGCCGAAGCGCGTTCATATTTGCTTTGAGATGGATCAATCAATGCCGCTATTTTTTCGAAAGTTATATTCTTCGTCGGTTTGAACGCAGCCGAATTCATATATTCAAGCACGCTGTATAAAAACTGACGTTTTTCGGGTGAGGCATCCATATTACGTATCAAATCCATACTGCAAACCAGCAACTTGCCGTTTTCGCATTGTGTTTCAAATACCGAAGCTAATCTTCTGTTATTTGCGAAATTGTCTACACATTCTACTATAGGTTCAATATTGTGGTATAAACTGTCAGTAATCATTGTTTTGGATTCAATGAGTAAATTCCACCATTGCCAGTTCGTGTGCATTTCTGTAGGAAAATGCGCAAACATGGGATGATTGGGGTCACACAAAATCCCCATCGTCCCGGCCTGCTTAGGAAAATGAACCGGGCTCCAGAAGACGGGTAGGAATTTACCTTCCAAACCTTTTACTGTTTCATAAGAAGGATTAAATAAAACCTTCTTCCCCTCTTTCAAAGCCTTGTGTGCTTCTTGCATATTCGAGGTAACCAAAACATCCTTTTTTTCTATCGCTAAAGAGCGCGGATACACCCATATCTTCCAGGAATTCATATATTCCGTCTCGCGAATATGCACGGAAAGCGTAAATTCACCTGCGCTGTCAATAGGTGTTAAAGGGCAATTGATCTTTCCTATTTTAGTATTATATCCGGCTGGTGCATGGGTATTCGTAAAAATACCATGCTGAATACTCCGCCCTTTAGTGTCTTTTAACTCCCAGATTATTGGTTTATCTTTGATATCTGCATTACTGTAATTTGCAATTTCTACCCCAGAAGTAAATGTCTCATCATTTGTATAAACTGCTTTGGGATAACGAATTAACGGTACTACAGATGAACAAAACTGTTGAAACTCCTTGGATGATGTAAATCCTTTACTATCCCAAAAGGCATCTAGCAAACCAACAAGGGCTGTGCTTTGTCCCGGATAGTCGTGCAAGTCCAGTAACTGAAAACCACTACATCCGGTGGTTTTTAAAGCCCGCTCAATTTCTTCTTTATACAACAGTGTAGCCAGCCTGCCTGAAGCTTTTAAATAGTCATCCGCTTTTGTTATCAGCCCTTTGCGCTCCAACTCCTGCTTCACCCCTTTAAAATTCAACGGGTCTAATACCCCAGTGTATTTCTCAATTTCTTTCAGATTGGGATAAACGGCATATTGACCTACTTCATGGGTAATCAGTGGTGCAGGCATATCTTTGCTGGCATCCGAAAAATCTTTATCAAAACGGGGAGGTTCTTCATTGAACACACCCTGCCCACGCACCCAGCCACGTTTTGTCCATTGGGTAATTAAAAAATCATCATCCGGTTCGGGCCAGTCCCCGTGCCCTCTTTCGAAAGTAAAGGAAGTTGTCGTATACAAACGACGGGAATCATTCGTTTTTATATGCAACAACAAGTTCTTTAAAAAATCAAAATCCGGTTGCAGCTCATTTCCCATGCTGAACATACAAAACGAAGGGTGATTACCATATTCGGCTACAATACGATCAGCTTCTTGGTAGAGAAAGCGATTGGTTGGTTCATCTTTCCCTGCATTGAGCGCCCAAAAAGGAAGTTCAATCTGTAAATACATCCCCAGCTCGTCCGCGACCTCAAAAGCAGCTTGAGGTGGACACCAGGAGTGAAAGCGCAAATGATTTAACCCCCACTCTTTAGCCGTTTTCATTACTTTTTCCCAGCCGGACTTATCCGTTGGGGGATATCCAGTAAGCGGAAAGATGCACGATTCGAGCGTTCCGCGCATAAAGACCCGTTGGTTATTCACCAAGATTGCTGCACCGACACGTTTTATGTCCCGCATACCGAACGTGGTATTCTTTGAAGAGTGCGCGTCCCCTGCTTTCAAACGCACATTTAATTCATACACCACAGGGCTTAGCTCACTCCACGTCTGGAATTTATCGCCCATGGCGTAGGTTAATTCAATAATTTGCTCCTTTTCACTTATAACTATATTTTCTAGTTTGACAGGCTTTAGTTGAGCATTGCCATTTGTTTCTTTTACAGTGGCGACTAGTTCTCCCGATGTCGCTTTACTCGTATTATGGATATGTGCTTTTATCCGTATACTTTTTTTCTCCAGATCCGGATATACATCCAGCTGTTTGATTGAAACCTGATCTTCAGCTATCAGTGCTAATTCGCCGATGACCCCATTCCACATGATCTGTGTTTCATTGGTATATGCATGTCCTTTATCGTCAATAGAAATATCGTATTTCTTCCGATTATCGATACGAAGCGCGATAACATGTTTTCCGGGGGTCAGCTGGGTGGTGAGACCATAGTAATGCGAAGCACTCAGACTTTCTCCCTTGCCCCTTACCTTTTTGCCATCAACCCATAGGGCAGTTTCCCAAATAACACGCTCTAATTTGAGCGTGATATTTTTGTGCTGCCATCCAGCGGGTATATCTACCTCTTTTTTGTACCAAGCAGGACCCACATAAGAATTTTTCCGTGTAAGGTGTAATATTTGCGGTTTATCGATAGCGGGCTTCAGTGTATTAGCGATACCTTTTCCTGCATCATCTGTTGTGCCGGGCAGATCGATGACTTCTGTCAACGATTTCGCGTACCATTTTTCATCTATACCCCTATCGGTTGAATCCAAGGCAAATTGCCATTGCCCCGCTAACGAAATCCGCAATTTTTCTTCTTGCTGACAAGAAAAAAGGCAAATCGCTACTAATGAAAATAGAATATTCTTCATACTTCTTGATTAAATTTGGTTTTCGATTTCTAATAAAAAGCTTTTGATAAACAATATTATATGGTTATGTAAGCTATTAATTGGCTCATAGTCAGTTCTGCTTACCGAATAGGTCGGTTAAGCGCCCCTTTTGTTTTTCTCCTAATGGGTCGCACTTCGTGCATATTTAAATAATTCTAGTTTTTAAACATTGTTGTCCGGTTAAATTCCCAATGTTCTTACAAAACATGCTTGGTTTCACTTGATCGCTGTTTTTCTGTTTAATGTCGATAGCATGGTCATGTCTGAAAGA
>NZ_BAABIQ010000037.1:0-151191 GCF_039542865.1 Olivibacter ginsenosidimutans
CTACCTTCGCCTTAAAGCCTGCACTGAATTTTCTACGTTCCTTTTTCATTTTCAACTGCTAATTTAAACATTTATGCAGTTGTCCAGTTTTTGGGGAGTACTATAAATACCCCTTTCTCAAGTGCGTTTAAAATGACGGCGCACTTGGCTAATCTATTATCAAACTTAGTTTTATATGTAAACGCGCGTTGCGTATAAAAGCGATTATTCATCACGTGTTTGCCCTTAATTGTATTGTGAGCACCACCGGGATTTATTGGCCTCTCCTCCGCCATCAAAGCCTGTTTTATAGAAGAAATATATTCGTAAAAATTGTAATCGAATAGAAAGAGACTTCTGTGTTGCTGTGTTGCTTAATTGTTTAAGCTGTTGTTTGGAATGATACAGATTAAAGAAAAGTTGAGACGAATTGAAAACTATCCTTCCAAAAAATATCCTTCTATTTGGTGTTATTAACTGATTTATTAAACTGTTTCATCAGGTCTGTTTTGCGAAAGCCAGTTCATACTGGAAGATAGGTTTTTACACATATCCAAAGAAACCTTGGTGAAGTTTAACCTTTATAATCGCTATGAAAAAAAAGTATTCAGAAAGTAAATGCCTTTTATTGACTTTCCAAGTGTTACTGACCTTAGGCGTGCCAAGCATGGGTGCGGCAGAAGCAATAGGGAAAGGAACATTTAGGCCAGTGTTAACAGTAACTCCCACTGTTCAGCAGCAAAAAGTAGAAGGTCGTGTTGTAGACGAACAAGGGAATCCACTACCGGGTATTAGCATCCTAATAAAGGGGACGCAACAGGGTACAAGCACAAATGAGGATGGTTATTACACCTTGGATGTACCACCAAATGCGGTATTGGTCTACACCTATGTTGGTTATGGAAGTAAAGAAGAGCCTGTGGGTACTCGCACTACGATTAATGTAACCTTAACCAGTTCACAACAGGATTTGGAAGAGGTCGTAGTTATTGGTTATGGCGAGGTGAAAAAGAAAGATCTTACCGGTGCTGTTTCGGTAATTGATACCAAAGAAATGGTTAAAACAGGTTCGCCTACTATTGGCCAGTCAATTCAAGGGTTGGCTTCAGGGGTTAACGTACGGAATACCAGTAATGCCGGTGGCGATGCAAGTATCGAAATACGTGGAGTAGGCACATTGCGGGATAATAACCCGCTATGGGTGATTGATGGTATGATAACCCCTGGTGGTGCCGATTTTAATCCTAATGATGTGGAGTCCATCCAAATCTTAAAAGATGCATCAGCGGCGGCCATTTATGGTTCCAGAGCGGCAAACGGCGTCATCATCGTGACAACAAAGAAAGGTGCAAATGGTCCGATGAAAGTAGGCGTTGACGTGAAGCAATCTTTTGACTGGTCGCCTAAATACGATCTCATGGACGCGGCTGATTTTAAGAAATATAACGATATGGCCTATCAAGAGGGTATAAAGGATGGGGTTTGGAATGGTGGTTTGCAGCAGCATGCAGATTATGATACGGATTGGCAGAAAGAAACCTTAAAGACTGCCTTAGTACAAGATTATAATGTATCCCTATCCGGAGGGGGTGAATCGGGAAACTACTTTGTTTCGGGAGGATATTACAACAATGAAGGGATGATGTATGGTAACTCATTTGACCGTTATTCGTTCCGGGTAAATACGAATGGAAGAAAGGGGATTTTTTCTTTTGGAGAAACCTTGAATTTAGCTCAAACGGAGCGCGATCCGCTTCAAACTACGCCTTATACCGATGTGATCCGGATGCTGCCCACCATTCCGGTTAAAGATCCTAATAATCCGGGCGGCTATGGTTATGGTAACGAAACCAGCGCCAGAACCTTTGGTACTAACCCTATTGCTCGTGAAGATCTGGAAGATACGCATAATACAATTTATCGCATTCGTGGATCATTTTGGGGGCAGGCGCAATTAACCAAATGGTTGAGTTATAAATTGAATACGGGAATCGATTATTTGTTTGATGATTATCGTTATTTCCGTGGACAAGGTAACTGGACGATGAATCAAGAATTCAGGGATCCAACGGGAAATAAGAGTAACGTAAGGGAGCTCACGAGATTGGTAGAAAATACGTTTAATTTTAATAAGGATTTTGATAAACACCATATTGATGGTGTTGCCGGACTTACCTATCAGGATTTTTATCGGGAAGAATTGGGCGCGCAACGGCTGAAGTTCCCGTTGTTAAGCAGTGGCTATATTACCGTGTTGGATGCTGGTCAAGCCAACCAGACGAACTGGAATAATATTGGAGAATATGCCTTAATTTCCTACTTAGCGCGAGCAAATTATATTTACGATGAGAAGTATTTCCTTACCGCTACTTTTAGACGGGATGGTACATCCAAATTAGGACCAGCGAATCGTTGGGATAATTTTTATTCTATTTCTGGCGCATGGCGCATCAGTAATGAAGCTTTCTTTAATAGCAACTGGATTGATGATTTGAAACTTAGGGCAAATTATGGTGAGCTTGGTAATGCCGCTATTGGTAACTGGGATTATCTAGGAACAATTAATCCAAATATTGTAAGCGTATTCGGTGTCGATCAACAGTTAGTGAATGGCGCTACTCAAGTTAAAATCGTCAATAGTGATTTGCGTTGGGAGAAATCAGCACAGGTTAATATTGGTTTAGATGCATTATTCTTGCATAACCGATTGGGAATGACTATAGAATATTATAATACAAAAAGTACCGATGTATTGACTGCTATGCCTATATCGATGACGACCGGTAATCAGGGCGGTGCACCATTAGCCAACGCGGCTAGCTTGAAAAACAGCGGTGTGGAACTGAGCGCTAACTGGAAAGATCAAATAGGCGAGGTAAATTATTCCCTTGGTGCCAATATTACAACACTTTCTAACAAAATACTGGCTCTGGGTTATGGCAATCAGGTTTTTTATACCGGACAAACCAGAAGCGAGATCGGTCGATCATTGGGTGAATATTACCTGTTAAAGACCGATGGTCTGTTCCGTACGCAGGAAGATATTGATCGTTATGTAAATTCAGAAGGAGTGCCTATTACCATTGAAGGAAAGCGACCACAATTAGGTGATTTACGTTATATCGATACCGATGATAATGGACAGATCACGACCAATGATCGCCAGATTGTAGGCTCGCCATGGGCAGATTTTCAAATAGGATTCAACGCGGGAGCGTCTTGGAAGAATTTTGATTTCTCCATGATGTGGTATGGACAATTTGGCAATGATGTGCTGAATGGGGCGATGCGCCAAGGTCGTTTGTTTGCCGATAACTCCAATTATATCCGTTTTGAGAAAGGGCAGGAGCCATATCAGGAAAATCCGAATAGTGACTTCCCAAGAATTATTTACGCAGATACCCGCAATACTAGAGGTGACACCGACTTATGGCTGGAGGATGGCTCTTATTTTAGGATGCGGAATGTGCAATTGGGCTATACCTTTTCGTCGAATTCCTTAACGAAGATAGGGTTGAGCAATTTACGCTTTTACGTGAGCGGAAATAATTTGATAACCATCACGAAATATAAAGGTCTGGATCCAGATTTTATTAATACCGATGTATGGGACCGTGGAACAGATAATATGGGCTTCCCTAATGCCCGCACGGTGATGTTTGGTTTACAAGTTAATTTTTAAAGAAACTCTTTAATAATACAAAGATGAGAAAGATACAATATATCAGTTTGTGGATATTCAGTTTTACGTTGTTTACCGCTTGCAAAAAAGATTTGCTGGATATAGAGAACCCTAATGAACCTACAACCGAAACTTTTTGGAAAACAGAAGACGATGCGCAGAAAGGTATTAATGCAGCTTATAGTCGGTTTTACAAGGAGGGTACCTGGATGCGATGGCTTTCGTTTCGATATGACTTAAGCTCCGATGAAGGATGGAGTACCAGTCCATGGAATGAACTGGGTGATTGGACACGGTTTAATTATGTGAACTATAACTTTTTTGAGGGAAACAATGTGCATTGGCAGGATTTTTATGTCGGCATATTCCGCGCGAATCAGGTGTTAAAATACGTACCGGATATTCCTTTCGCCGATGAGGAAAATAAAAAATTAATCTTGGCACAGGCACAATTTTTACGGGCACTTTGGTATTTTCAGATTGCTATTCTCTGGGAAAAAGGAGCATTGGTATTAGAGCCGACTGAAGCAGGCTATGTGCCAGAAGAATCATCTGAAGAGGCTATATGGGCACAAGTGGAAAAAGATTTGCAAGAATCGGCAACGGTGTTACCGGAAAAGTGGGGTGACGACGATCTAGGTAGAGCTACTGCAGGAGCTGCAAAGGCATTACTGGCGAAGGCGTATATGCAGCAGCATAAATATGCGGAAGCGATGGCAGAATTGAAGTGGTTGATTGATAAAGAAGGGACATTATATGGCTTGATGGATGAATATTTGGATAACTTCACCCATTACAAAGAAAATAACAAAGAAAGCATTTTCGAAATTCAGTTTGACGACAAAAATAAAGGTGGAACAGGAGAGGATGCGTCCATGGCTACGGGCTTTCAACGGACACAATTTTATGCACCGAGTCCAGTTGGATGGCAAGATGGAAAAGCCAGACCTTGGTTTATTAACGAATATAAGAAGGAAAAGAATCTCGATGGCGCCAATGACATACGCCTGTATTATAACCTATACTATAGTGGAAGCGCAGCCGATTTTCCAGAGAAAAGTCCGCTGGTCTACGGTATGACTTGGCAAAAAGGTAATTGGGGAGATCAAACCTATGTCCGTAAATACTCTACTGGATATTATCGGGAAGTGGAAGATTATTTTGCCCCCAATAATTATCGCCTAATTCGTTATGCAGATATTTTGTTGATGTATGCTGAATGTATTGCTGAAACGGGTGGATCATTGACCGATGCGGCATCGTATGTGAATAAGGTACGGCAACGTCCGTCTGTAAATTTACCTAGCTTGCAGAACAGTATCTATAAGGATGTACTGAATTCCAAAGCGAAATTTTTGAAACATTTACAAATGGAACGTACTTTAGAGCTTTGCTTTGAAGGTTGGCGTTGGATTGATTTGAAACGATGGGGCATGCTGGATACGCAGGAGGGAATAAATGAGCTGAAATCCCGCGATGCAGACTTTAATAATTTTATTATTGGAAAGCATAATCGGTTGCCTATCCCGCAAATTGAAGTCGATAACAGTGGCGGTAAATTTACCCAGAATCCAAAATATTAGCCAGATATAGATTTGTCATGTGTTTGTCTGAGATGTTAATTTTTGTTAAAGGGTTTGTGTGCTTCATTAAGGAGCCGTATCTTTGAATCATCATAATTTAGGTTTATAATTGGTTAATAAAGGTCTCCAATCTCCCCGGTTGGAGGCCTTTTGTTTATAATAGGTTTTTCTCAAATGTTGTACAAACCTTAACTATAGCAGAATATTTTAAATAACTATCGGGAAATTTGCCTAAAAGCGATAACCCTTCTCGTTGTATCCGAAATCACATACATCAAGGTGTTCTGAAATGCACCGTAAACATGGCCATTGATGCGCAAGTTTATAACCGTTTATTGCGCCTGATGATCTCCAATCTCCCTTCAATCCCTATCCCATCCATAGCTACTCTAAAAAAAGGATTGACCCATTGTTTACTTAGAATAAACGATGGATTAATAGAGGTACTAGCTAAGTAAATACTCTGTTATACCTCTGTCAACCCCCTGTTAACCCTTTTTAAATAGAGGATACCATAAGGATCGGAGGAAGGTTAAAGGCAAGTGGAATTGGATAAAGCCTATTTCATTCCGATCGAGTTGAACGTGTTTACGACCCTTTGGGTAATTTACCCGATAGTCATAATATTTTATTATAATGGTTGAAAAAATGAAGGCTTATTGTTTATTTTATGCAGTAAAGCATTCACAAGGATTCTACTAGTACTTTTAGTTTTTATGGTAAAGGATACCCAGCATGATTGTCTTACTAAACAAAATTACTGATTCTCTGTTCTTTCGGTAAATAAGTTGTTTGTCTGAAATAACACAATATGCATACAAGTAGCTATTACATAGTCAATGGGATTACGCTGTACCGGTTAATAGCTGCTCCTTTACTTTTGATGCTGATCTTTATTGGACAGGAAGATGTATTTAAATGGTTATTGGCACTTAGTTTTCTTACCGATGCGGTTGATGGATACTTTGCGCGAAAATTTGGTGTTGTTAGTGTAATGGGATCTAGAATAGACTCTATTGCTGATGATCTTACGGTTTTGGTAGCTTTAGTGGGATTATGGATGTGGAAAAGAGAATTTTTTGTAGGACAATATCTGTGGATTTTTATAGTAGGAGGGCTTTTTTTGATTCAATTACTACTTGCCTGGATTCGTTATGGAAAGCCGACAAGTTTCCATACTTACTTAGCTAAAACAGCAGCAGTGTTTCAAGGCGTTTTTTTAATACTGTGTTTTTTTCAACCTTATCCTTTACCGATCTTATTTTATAGTACACTCTTGATAACGGCTTTGGATATCCTAGAAGAAATTATCATGGTTATATTACTACCTAAGTGGCAGTCAGATATTAAGAGTCTATATCACTTGCTTACCCAAAAGTACCATTCAATATAGCATATCTAGCGTTAATAGATAGCCATTATAATTTGTTCATACAGGCCTTCATCTTAAATTATAACGGTTTGGTTTCACCAGTTTTTACATTCAGTGTCCATGGCTGTGGCTTAGGTAGCCAAAGTTTACCCTGACCAATTTTCAGAGGCATCCAAAGGTAACGAGAATCCCATTGTTGTTTCGGTCTCCACTGATCCGCCATGAAGATTACGCAAGTGTCTTTTGTACCCTCAACTTTGAGCATCATGGTAGACTGCGATTGATAGGTATTGGTTTCAGGAGGGGCAATATCTTTAAATTCAGACCACGGCCCCTCCAATGTTTTCGCCGTTGCATATTGGTTAGGGTTAGGACTCCAGCCCGTTAATGCAGAACCAATGACATAATATAATCCTCGGTAATGAACCAAAGCACCGCCTTCTAGTGGAGCGTTGATTAAGCATACTTCCTTTTCGACCGTTAAATAGTCTGTAGATAACTGTGCAATAAAGAAGCCTTTGGTTGGACGACTTTCAAAGATTAAGTAGGCGGTACCATCATCATCAATAAATTGACCAATATCGCGACTTTCTCTGTCTAACGGACGAAAACTTTTTACATAGCGAAATGGGCCTTGCGGTTTTTTACTGATGGCAACACCTACCCGCGCGAATGCATATCGGGCATCGTCTAGGTGAAAATACATTACGTAATTTTTTGTCCGCTGATTATAAAACACCTTTGGACGTTCAAGTACCCAGCGATGTCCTAAGTTTTCCGGATCGCTTAGTTGCAAAGCATTTCCTTCAAAATCCCAATGAATTAAATCTTTCGAGGCATAACAACTTACATAGCGGTATGCCGTATCTAAACCTCTACTTCGTTGTTCCCCGTACCAATAATAGGTGTCTTTTATTTTAACGATTCCGCCGCCATGGGCTTGTATATGGTTACCCTGTTTGTCTGGCCATAGTTCGCCTGGTCGGATTATCTTTTGATCTTGACCACTTGCCTGTTGAACTATATAGATGGTTAATAAAATGAAAATGAGTGTTTTATGATATATCTCGTCTTTGAAAATGATCATCATTTTGGTTATCATACTGATTGATAATAGTATTTTGCTTGATGCAGGTAAGATACGAAAATAGTAGCTTATTCCTGACAACCTGACTGTTCTTTATTTGTTATTACGTCTATTAGTACTTTGCCTAGCTGACCAACCCAATAAATGGGAATATGTTTTTACGAATCCTTTGCAGGAAAAATTATATTTTTACCTTTGTTTAAACGTGTCTTGTTGACATTTAAAAACGAACTAATTATGATAAACGTAAATCGGAAAAAAGGGGCTTTAAAATTGATGTTCCTATTTTGGAGTATCGTATATCCTTTTACTGCTTTTACTCGTACCCAGCCAGATTCAGCTTATGTGTTTGCCTATGCACAGACAAAAGATGGTGGTCGAAATGGATTGCACTTCGCTTGGAGCATCGATAAACAAACATGGCATCAAATTGGTCAGGAATACAGTTTCTTACGTTGTGACTATGGACGATGGCGGGCACAGAAGCGTATGGTGGCTCCATTCCTATATCATGCATTGGATGGACTTTGGCATGCTGTATGGGCGGTAAATGAGTCGGATGGGGTGTTTGCTCATGCGGCATCACCCGATCTAGTGCATTGGCAACGGCAGTCATATCCACCTATATTGGAGAAAGGAAACTGTTTGACGCCAACCTTATCTTTTGATAAAAATCAACAGCATTATACCATTTCATGGATAAGTCAAAATGGAACGAAAGAACAAGTTTATGCGGTAACTACAGCAGATTTTAAAGAATATAGTCGAGCTCAACCAATAGAGAAATTTATTGATGATCGACAAGAACTTTTCATAAACAACCGTAAGGAGACGGGAAAAGTACATCGCGTAGCATGGTCAATTGTTGATGGATTAATTAAAACGCAGCAACTGACAACGTATAAAGAAAGCTTATGGGCAGAACGGGCAACCAATGATGACACGCGGTTTTCAGAATTGAAAAGTATTGAAGCTAAAATTACATTAGATGCGGCTAATCAAAAGAAAATAAGCGATTTATTGTTAGGTGCATTTTTTGAAGATATTAACTATGCTGCTGATGGAGGGTTATATGCTGAACTAATACAGAACAGGGATTTTGAATATGCGCTAAGCGATAAAGAAGGTAAGGATAAAAATTGGGATGCTACGATGGCATGGACAACAACAGATAAATCTGCACAATTACAGATTGATAGTCTTTCTCCTATACATATTAATAATAAACATTATGCCCTTTTGCAGGTGAATCAAGTGGGATCAGGTTTAATCAATGAAGGCTTTGATGGTATCGCTATTCAAGCGCAAGAGGCGTATAATTTTACCGTATTTGCGCGTACATCGAAAGGTAAAGCAGGTAAATTACGTATACGGTTAAAAGGTAAAGATGGAACAATATATGCCGAAGGACAAACGGATCCGATAGATCATGCATGGAAAAAATATGAAGTCACGTTGAGAGCGAAGCAGACTGCCGCTGATTTGCAATTGGAAATATTGCCGCAGACCGCAGGTACTACTGCTTTAGATATGGTTTCGCTTTTTCCGGTAAATACATTCAAAGGGCGGAAAAATGGTTTGAGGCGGGACTTAGCGCAGGCGATAGCCGATATCCACCCACGCTTTATACGCTTTCCAGGCGGCTGTGTAGCTCATGGCGATGGTTTAGAAAACATGTACCGTTGGAAACAAACGATTGGCCCATTAGAAGTCCGTAAACCACAACGTAATTTATGGGGGTATCATCAAACGGCTGGTTTGGGTTATTTTGAATATTTTCAATTTTGTGAGGATATTGGCGCAGAACCAATACCAGTTGTGGCGGCCGGTGTTCCCTGTCAAAATTCAGACACGGGTGGTGCGGGGCAACAGGGGGGATTCCGTTGGATGAAATGGATGCTTATATTCAAGAAGTGCTGGATCTGATTGAATATGCAAACGGTGATGCCTATTCTACATGGGGGAGAAAGCGTGCAGAAGCAGGGCATCCGGAACCCTTTCATCTAAAATACATCGGTGTGGGTAATGAAGATTTGATTACTGATATTTTCGAAGAACGGTTTACCATGATTTTTGAAGCGGTAAAGAAAAAGTATCCAGAGATTACGGTTATTGGAACCGTAGGTCCCTGGTTTGAAGGTACAGATTATACAGAAGGTTGGCAAATCGCTAATAAATTAAAGGTACCCATGGTAGATGAACATTACTATCAATCGCCAGGATGGTTTATACATAATCAAGATTTTTACGATCAATACGATCGCTCTAAATCGAAGGTATATTTAGGTGAATATGCTGCGCACCTGCCAGGCAGACCTAGCAATATCGAAACGGCCTTGGCCGAAGCCCTTTATTTAACGGCTTTGGAGCGTAATGGAGATGTAGTGCATATGGCGTCTTATGCACCGTTATTGGCTAAGGAAGGTCATACACAATGGAGCCCCGATTTGATTTACTTTAACAATACAACCGTAAAACCGACTGTTAACTATTATGTTCAGCAATTGTTTGGGCAGCATGCCGGTGAGACTTATTTTCCTAGTACGGTAATACTTTCGGATAGCAGCGATAAGGTAAAGAAACGTATCGGCGTTTCCATAGTCTGTGATAAACAGACGAAAAACCTTATTGTAAAATTAGTAAATCTCTTGCCGATTGTGGCTCATTCGGCAGTTGATTTAACAACTTTCATAAAGATGGAGCATCAAGCAATAAAAACAGTGCTGAAAGGTGATCCTAAGGATAGTCAAGCCAAACCAATAATGACAACCGTTAAAGTCAATCCCATGTTTGATATTGATTTACCTCCTTATTCTTTTACGGTATTACGCATAGAAAACACGAAGTAATAACTTACGTAACTCGTCTGCATATAGATCTGCCAACAGTGTAATTAAGGAGTTAAGTTACCGATCAGCTTAATTTTACGAATGACGGTAGTTTGCCCTCTCGAGATACGCAATTCATTAACTTGATCACCCTTCTGCGCTTGCACCAAATAAACACTTTGTTCGGTTTTTGGTGTTGCAATTTCCCAAGCGCGGATAATATGGAAATCGGCAAATCTTTTACCGATCTTATGTTTTAGGTCGGCAGGAATAATAGCTTCCGAGTAATATTTAATAGTACGTTTCCAATAACCATCAGTGTCATAAGCTACGTTGTAGGCAATCTTGTCTTTATTGAATTTGGCAAGTACGCCATTATCGACGATATACCACTGTAGTCGGCTTACGTCTGTATAATTTTTTGTAAAATGAGCCAGAATTAATGGATCTCTTACACTATGGTTACGTGTATCTCGTGCAGCAGCAAGTAAGTTTTTAGTATGGATAAGGTTAGAATCGGTTTTTTCTGCACGATTAAACGCTAGTAATTGCGCGCTTGCCAGATGGGTATATAAAGCGGTACCGAGTAGGAGAACTGCTTTTAAGAACGGCGAATTTTTCATGACCAAATAGTTAATGGGTAAATTTTCTTTACTTAATAGTCGCGTAACAGTCGTATTAGTTGCACGTAAAGAAAAATTTTAACGATTCGGTAATCTGTCGTTAACCCAATAACAGTTATTTACCACGTGGGGCACGATTCCATCATGTAATGGTTAGATTTAAACCTGTTGAGGCAAAAAAGAATGTGTAGGTTAAAAATAGCTAATCATTAAGATGTTTCCTTAAAATCTTGTAATTTCCAAACATCTTCATCCTTTTTTTCATAAAAGACTTGATACTTCTTTTTTCCAAGACTGATGGAAAAACTAAAAGGTTTACCCGCTTTGGTTTCCGTCTTGTGATCCTTTAATAAGCCATCGGCGTATTCTTCAATTTGCTCTTTAGAATATTCTTCATTCGTAACCATGGTGCAGTAGGTTTGATGCTGTTGTATTAGTTAACAATTTTTAAGAGCCAATGTTTGTTTCCAGACAAAAATGAATAATTATACCAAACCAATGGCTTATATAGCTTACCTTTGTGTAACTAAAGTATGTATCGACATTGGAAAACCAAAAAGATAAAGAATTAACTCAACCAGAACTAAAAAGAGGATTACGGAATCGACACATTCAACTCATTGCATTAGGTGGTGCGATTGGCACGGGCTTGTTTCTAGGCATTGGCCCAGCTGCCGTCTTGGCGGGACCGGCGGTTATTTTTGGTTATGCCTTAGCTGGATTTATCGCTTTCCTTATCATGCGCCAGTTAGGGGAAATGGTCGTTGAAGAACCCGTATCCGGTAGTTTTAGTCATTTTGCGTATAAATATTGGGGAAGCTTTCCCGGCTTTGCTTCAGGTTGGAATTACTGGATCCTGTATATTCTAGTCAGTATGTCAGAATTGACAGCCATTGGAATATATGTACAGTTTTGGTGGCCGGAAATTCCGTTGTGGGTATCAAGTTTATTCTTCTTTATCGTTATTAATGCGCTAAATTTTGCTTCAGTAAAAATATATGGCGAAGCTGAATTTTGGTTTGCGATTATTAAAGTTATAGCAATCATCGCCATGATTGTTTTCGGTACTTATTTGTTGTTTAGTGGTGGGGGAGGAAACAAAGCTACGTTGAGCAACTTGTGGAATGATGATGGGTTTTTTCCTAAAGGATGGTTTATGGATAATGGATCGGGAGCTTATCAAGGACTGCTGCCGGCAATGGCTATGATCATGTTTTCTTTTGGAGGTCTGGAACTTATTGGTATAACTGCAGCTGAAGCGGAAAACCCCGAAAAAAATATTCCTATGGCGACTAACCAAGTGATTTATCGCATCCTGATTTTTTATGTAGGAGCTTTGGTTATTTTATTTGCATTATCGCCGTGGAGGGAAATTACTACGGGAAGTAGTCCCTTCGTAGCGGTATTTGATACGTTAAAAGGCTTTGAATTCACCCTATTTGGAAAAACGTTCTATTTTACTAGCTTAATAGCCAATGTACTGAATATTATCGTATTGACTGCGGCTTTATCTGTATATAATAGTAGTGTATACAGTAATAGTAGGATGCTTTTCGGACTTTCAAAGCAGGGAAATGCACCTAGATTTCTTTCTAAATTGAATGGAAACCATGTACCGATTATGGCGATTATGGTTTCTGCTATTATTGCCGCTGTATGTATTGTCATTAATAAGCTTATGCCTGAAAAAGCTCTTGAAATCTTAATGTCATTAACGGTCTCTTCCTTGATTATTAATTGGCTGATGATTAGTACGACCCATTTATTTTTTAGGAGACAGTTGAGGAAGGAAGGAATAGTGGCCAAATTCCCTGCATTTTGGTATCCCGCAACCAATTACATTTGTTTATTTTTTTTGCTTGGTGTTTTGGTCATCATGTGGCTTACCGGAATGAAAACATCCGTAGAACTTATCCCGATTTGGTTAATGTTGCTCTATCTAAGCTATTTCTTAGTTAAACGCAAGCAATCATTACACTAAAGTGTAGCTTCTACATCGTCATGCTTAAAAAGGTCCACCTTGTACGGCTTGGCTTATTGGCCTTTTATTTTATTTAAGGGCTAATAGCAATTGTGCTTATTTATTCTTCTATAAGTGAATACTCGTAGCGTCTGCCAATTTTTTTCCCTGCTATGAGCCCACTTTTTAATAAATAGGAAAGTCGAACCGCTAATACTTTTTCCAATTTATGGATATCCAAATCTGGTTGTTCACGATGAAGTACATCCAGAATATCTTCCTTGAAACCTTGTCCAACATTGGTTAATGCATAGCTGATTTTTTGATCCAATTTTGACTGAGGATGAAATTTTTCAACAGATGCTAATTTCTTCTTGGCAAATCTTTTCTCGTCTTCTGCCGTTAGTCCGTAGGACAAATTTGATAACGTAGCATCGCTTGAACCCCTATTGGCTTTAATACCTTCAATAGTTTTGTCAATGCTTTTTATTTCTTCTAACAAGGAATTACGCATTCCTTTTAGGTACTCAATGACCTGCTGTTCTTTAATTTGGTTTGTCATATAAAGCTAGTTGATTGACACAAAGTTAAATAAAATTGATTTTATATGCAATGTTATCGAAAGTTATATAATTAGTGTTCTATAAATGTCTTTATGAACTAAAGTGCTTTTAGGGTAGATTGGCACTTCCGGCCAGTTATAATGTCATTTTCGTGCATTTTCAAAATTTAGTTGACTATTTATTTTGCTTAATAACTAACATTAGTAATTCATTATTATGAAAAGTAGAATAAATACACAGAAAATTACACCTCATTTATGGTTTGCTCAAGGTGCCGGAGAGGCGGCCCGGTTTTATACTGCAATCTTTAAAGACTCAAGCATTGGTAACACGACTCATTATACTGAGGAAGGATATGAATTTCATCAACAAAAGCCAGGTATGTGATGACTGTTGAGTTCACCATTGAAGGACAGGAATTTATAGCTCTGAATGGAGGACCGTTATTTAAGTTCAATGAGGCAATCTCATTTGTGATTTGTAATACACAAGAAGAAATAGATGATTATTGGAGCCAACTTATTGATGGCGGAGACGAACGGGCTCAAGGGTGTGGTTGGTTAAAAGAATAAGTTTGGCGTATCATGGCAGGTGGTACCTAGCATATTAAACGCATCCATACAAGACCCCGACATCAAGAAAGTAAACCGAGTCCTTCATGCCATGTTTCAAATGAAAAAGTTAGCTATAGCCAATTTAGAAAAAGCGTATCGAGAAGCGTTGTGAAATATGGGCTAAATATTGTACATTCGCTAAATCGAATAATAGATGCACATTAGCCAAAAAATATGAAGAAAATCCTTTTATTTACCAGTATCATCTTTTTTTCCGGTACCGTTTTTGCCCAAGTTACGCAATACAGCCAAAAGCTTAATATTCCTTATTATGAAGCAGGTGCACAGACGAATGATTATATAAAGGAGCGATGTAAATTGGATCTCTATTATCCAACTAATATGAAAAATTTCGCGACCATTATTTGGTTGCATGGGGGAGGATTAACCGGTGGCGAAAAAGAACTTCCGAAAGCGTTGCAAGAACAAGGTTTTGCTATTGTTGGGGTAGCTTATCGATTGTCTCCCAAAGCAAAAGGAAGTGAGATTATTGAAGATGCTGCTGCCGCTGCTGCTTGGGTATTTAAGCATATAAAAGAATATGGAGGAAATGATCGGTTAATTTTTGTTTCGGGCCATTCAGCTGGTGGATATTTAGGAATGATGTTTACATTGAATAAGCTATATCTGGAAAAATATGGCATTGATGCGAATAAGATTGCCGAATTAATTCCTTTTAGTGGTCAAGCGATTACCCACTTTACCATCAGAAAGGAAAGGGGGATTGCAGATACACAGCCTATAGTTGATGAATATGCTCCTCTGTACCACGTTCGTGCAGATGCACCACCTATGCTGTTAATTACTGGCGATCGGGAAAATGAAATGCTGGGTAGATATGAAGAGAATGCTTATCTGGCACGCATGATGAAGCTGGTAGGGCATAAGCAAACCCGTTTAGTAGAGTTGGGTTGGTATGGTCATAATATGACGTATCCTGCTTTTCCAATCTTAATTGATGAAGTGCAAAAAAGAACTAAAGAAATATTACAAGAATAGCATCATTCTTTATGACCTGAATATATGATCAAGATATTTTTTATACCTCGTCTCCTTGTTGTCTTTTTACTCTGTTTAGCAGGGGCTCGTGCAACGATGGCGCAGCAAGCCGATTCGTTAATAACGCATGGTATTACAGATACTAGTGCACAATTGAAGTTAGTTAAAGACGGTTTCCGTTTTACTGAAGGGCCAGCAGTGGATCGGGAAGGAAATATATATTTCACCGATCAACCGAATAACCGTATCTGGAAGTACGATATAAAGGGAGAGTTAACCATATTCATGGAAAATGCAGGGCGGGCAAATGGGTTGTTTTTTGATAAGAAAGGAAACCTTATTGCTTGTGCAGACGAACATGATGAACTTTGGCGTATCCAAAAAAACGGCAAGGTTGAAAAATTAGTGAACAATTATCAGGACACGCTTCTGAATGGTCCTAATGATGTTTGGGTAGCACCTACTGGTGTTATTTACTTTACTGATCCATATTATCAACGCGATTATTGGAAAAGAACGTCTCCGGATTTAAAGGTGGAAGCCCTTTACAGTTATCAAGAAAATGGAAAGGTAACCAGATTGGACGCAAATTTTAAACGTCCTAATGGTATTATTGGAACACCAGATGGAAAATATTTATATGTCGCGGATATAGATGACAATAAAACATATCAATATACTATTCAGAAAGATGGCTCTCTTACGAATAAAACACTCTTTGTAGCACAGGGATCAGACGGAATGACCATAGACCGTGCTGGCAATCTCTACTTAACAGGCAACGGAATTACAGTGTATAATACACGTGGAGAGAAAATTGCCCATATTCCTGTACCCAATCGAACATCAAATGTTTGTTTTGGTGGAAAGCAGCGCGACCTGTTGTTTATTACCGCCAGAGATAAGGTATTTACATTGAAAATGAATGTAAAAGGCGTGAAATAAGGTTTTCCAAACAACCTTTTCGTAATAGTTCAAAAAAAACATTTTTTTTTGAAATGTTTTGATCCTTCGTCCGTCTATAGCAATAGTAGCAAATAGCATAAGTAATTGCCATACGTAATGACGACAGAAGGACAGCGCAAAATTTCCTCAACCATAAAATCTTATGGTCAAGGTTTGCTTGGCTTTATTAGAAAACGAGTGAGCAATGATGCGGATGCTGAAGATATTTTGCAGGATGTTTGGTATCAACTGAGTGCCATGATCAACACACAGCCTATCGAGCAGCTTGGGGCCTGGTTATATCGTGTAGCACGGAACAAAATTATTGATCGATATCGAAAAAAAACAGCGTTACCGTGGAAGGATAAGCGAGACGAAGAGGACGAGGAAAATAGTTCATTTAGTCCAAGCTTTTTAATAGCGGAAGATAATCCAGAAACGGCTTACCAAGAACGAATGCTTTGGAAGCAATTGACCAGTGCTTTGGAAGAGTTGCCTGCCGAACAACGTGACGTATTTATTTGGCATGAGCTGGATAGAATACCTTTTGCCGAAATAGCTGAAATTACAGGAGAACCTATTGGGAAATTGATTTCGAGAAAACGTTATGCGGTATTGCATTTAAGAAAACGCCTGAAGATTTTTTATGATGAACTGGTGGATAGTTGAAGAGGGCACTATGGTTAAAAAATTAAATGAAAAGAAAATGAAAAGAATGTTTAGAAGTAAATTACGATTTGTCTTTATTCCAATTTTCGTTGCTGCCTTTGTTTTTTTTGTAGGCTTTGCAGTAATGTATCTTTGGAATTTTACGTTACCAGTAATTTTTGACGTACAGACAATAAATCTCTGGCAAGCTATTGCGTTGTTCATCTTATGTAAGATATTATTTGGTTTTGGCAAAGGGGGCGCTAAGCGGGGAGGTCCTTGGATGAGACAATCTATGCGTAAACGGTTTGAGGGGCTTAGTGATGAAGAAAAAGATCGGATGAAGGCCTATATGCGTTCCAGATGGTGTAGCTGGGATGACCCCACAGTAACTACAGACACCAACGATTTTGTAGCAAACAATAAAACAGATAAATAAATTGTACCCTAACATGATGCAGGTATTTATATTTAAAACAAGTGTACATGCACAAGAGCACGTACAAAAAGTGGCAACTTTGTTCAAATCAATTAAATTGATTAAACAATGGAGTTTTGATTTGGAAGACTGCGATAAAATATTGAGAGTGGTCTCCTTAAATTTACGACCAGAAATGATCGAGAATTTATTAAGAACCGAAGGTATTTATTGTGAAAATTTGGAATACGAATTATGAACTCGACATGATTAAAATAATCATTAAACACACAGGTAATGATTATTTTAACTATCAAAGGCTCCATCTGACAAATGAAAAACAAAAAATAAACAGATGAAATCTGGTAAAGATCAATGCTGATATTCGCGAATACCAGTCTTTTTTACTAAGTTTGATCGCTAATAATGAGGAAGATTTTAACGTTAATTAGACGAAAGACTTCCTCAAATTAGCTACCAAATTTTATGGATAACATTCTTTTAGCACCATTTGATACTCCCTTCGAAAGCGTGCCCTTTCAACATATTGAACAAGAAGCTTTTGAACCGGCAATTTTACAGGGTATCCAAGACGCCAAACAGGAAATTGAGCACATTATTACTCGTTCGTCACCTCCAACTTTTGATAATACTATTGTGGCATTAGAGCGAGCTGGGCGCAGATTACATATTATTGCTGGAGTTTTTTTTAACCTTAATGCGGCCGAAACGAATGATTATCTACAACATTTAGCGCAAAAAATATCACCGCTATTAGCTGAATATGCTAATGACATCACCTTAAATGAGTCGCTATTTGAACGGATTAAGTTTGTATATCATCATACAGATCAAGCATTATTAACAACGGAAGAAAAGCGTCTACTCGACAAGACGTATACAAATTTCACAAGAAATGGTGCCTGTTTAATAGCAGATCAGAAAGAAAAATTACGTGCCATAGATAAGGAGTTAGCCGGTCTTAAAGTTAAATTTTCACAAAATGTGCTTCATGAAACCAATGCTTATCGCTTGCATCTTACAGCGGATGAGCAGTTAACGGGCTTGCCGACATCTATAAAAAATGCGGCTCGAGAAGAAGCTAAAAAGCATGGATTAGCGGGATGGGTTTTTACGCTTCAACAGCCTAGTTTTATGCCTTTCATGAAGTATTCCAATAACAGAGATTTGCGGGAAACCCTATATTTAGCCTCTGCAAAGCGTGCATTTCAAGCCAATGATTATAACAATACAACGACGATAAAACGGATTGTTCGTTTGCGGCAAGAACGTGCTGAATTATTAGGTTATGAACATCATGCGGCTTTTGTTTTGCAGGAACGAATGGCAGAAAATGCAGCAGCAGTAAACGGGTTTTTGCTGGATTTATTACAAAAGGCAAAGCCATTTGCTGAGCAAGAAATTGCAGAACTTCGCGCATTAGCCAAGAAAGACGGTATAGAAACCATGATGCCTTACGATCATGCTTATTACACTGAAAAATTGCGTGAGGCAAAATACAATCTTTCTGAAGAAGCATTAAAACCCTATTTTTCATTGACACGGGTATTGGATGCAGCATTTCTTGTTGCCCAAAAGTTGTATGGGGTGATTTTTCAAGAAAGAGCAGATATTCAAGTATACCATGAAGAGGTGAAGGTTTATGAAGTACTGGAGAATGGTAAACATAAAGCCTTGCTGTATGTCGATTGGTTTCCTAGATCTGGGAAACGAGCCGGAGCTTGGATGACTGCTTATAAGGGCCAATATCGCGAAGATGGTAAGAATGTGCGGCCACACGTTTCTATTGTTTGTAATTTTTCTAGACCAACAGCCGATACACCTTCTCTTCTTACGTTTAACGAGGTGACAACGCTTTTCCATGAGTTTGGCCATGCAATACATGGAATAATGGCCGATACTGTATATGAAAGTCTTTCGGGTACCCATGTCTATTGGGATTTTGTAGAATTGCCTTCGCAGTTTATGGAGAATTATTGTTACGAAAAAGAATTTTTACAGGGGTTTGCCCGGCACTATGCTACAGATGAACCGTTACCCGAATCAGCGTTGGCTAAAATCATCGCTTCTTCCAACTTTATGGAAGGGTATCAGACATTGCGCCAATTGGGTTTTGGTTTATTGGATATGGCTTACCACACCGGCCAATTAAAAGCGGATAGTGCAATAGAAACCTTTGAAAAGGAGATTACCAAAGAAACCCAATTGTACCCGGTGTTATCAGGCACAGCGCAGAGCCCTTCGTTTTCGCATATATTTCCAGGAGGTTACTCTTCGGGTTATTATGCTTACAAATGGGCAGAAGTACTAGACGCGGATGCTTTTGCCTATTTTAAAGAGTCTGGGATATTTAATCAGGAAGTTGCGCAGAAATTTAAAACCTTGCTTAGTAAAGGAGGAACGGAAGATCCTATGCACCTTTATGTTGCTTTTAGAGGCCGAAAACCGACTATTCATGCATTATTAAAGAGAGCCGGACTTATTGGAACATCGGAAGTATGATCAATTTGCGCACGTTTTCTTGGATAGTTTTAGTTACAATTTGTTTTATCCATAACGGATATGCTCAGGATAATCTACCCATAGATGCCGCCTTTCAACGTGCTTTGCTAAATGGAACCCGAACATTGACAGGGATGCCTGGCACAAACTATTGGCAAAATACGGCAAATTATAAGCTTGATATAACGTTTCAACCGTACAACCGATTGTTAACAGGCAAAATGGAAGTGACTTATCACAATAATAGTCCAGATACCCTTCGTCAGATATGGTTTAAGCTTTATCCAAACATTTATAAAAATGGAGTATGGCGAAAATCAAAAATAGCACGAAAAGATTTAAACGAAGGAGTGGCGTTAGATCGGGTAAAGCAAAATGGTACAACGGTCAAGCCAGAACAGATCCACATAGATGGAACAAATATGCAACTTGATGTACCAGACGTGCTACCGGGAGCAACAATAAGGTTCCAAATCAATTATCACTATACGTTAAATGCAGGATCTCATCTACGGACAGGGAAAGTAGATGATGGTGCTTATTTTATTGCTTATTTTTTTCCGAGAATAGCTGTTTATGACGATATTGATGGTTGGAATACCTATCCTTATAGTGGAGAGGAAGAGTTCTATAATGATTTTTGCAACTTTAACGTAACAATCAAGGTACCCAAAGATTACATTGTATGGGCAACAGGTGACTTAATAAATCGGAATAAGATTTTTGATAAAAAGCTTTTGAGGCGATTGGATACAGCAGAAAAAAGCGATACCACACTAACCGTTCATCAAGTGGATACATTAGGCAGCAAATCCAAATTTAAACCAAATGCACAACATACCTTTGCTTTTGTTGCCGATAGTGTAGTAGACTTCGCTTTCGCTATGAGTAACCATTATCTATGGAAGTCAACTAGCCTTATCGTGGATAGTAGTAGCCAACGTCGAACAAGAGTAGACGCCGTATACAACCCCTTACATCATGATTATGCAGCAGTAATAGATTTTGCCAGAAAAACAGTTCATGGTATAAGCACCGTTTTTCCTGCATGGCCCTTTCCTTATCCCCATATAACTGTGTTTGATGGTTTAGACCAAATGGAATATCCAATGATGGCTAACGATAATCCTACAAAGACCCGGGAAGATGCTATTACGTTAACGAATCATGAAATATTCCATACAATCTTTCCTTTTTATATGGGAATTAATGAAACCAAATATGGGTGGATGGATGAAGGTTGGGCGACAATAGGCGAGTGGAAATTATCGAAATTAATTGATAGTACCTATACCGACGATTATGGTGTTGCAGCTACGGCAATAGCTTCTGGAGGTAAAGATGATACACCAATTATGACCCTAACACCGAATTTAAAAGGAGCAGCAACGTTTACTAATTCTTATCCTAAACCTGCTTTGGGATATTTATTTGTAGAAGAATATCTTGGAGACACGTTGTTTCGGAAAGCGTTACACCACTATATACATACATGGCACGGTAAACATCCGCAACCAATGGACTTTTTTAATGCCATGAATGCCGGAAGTGGCAAGGATTTAAATTGGTTTTGGAAACGCTGGTTTTTTGACGATGGTGTGTTGGATTTAGCCATATCCCATGTGACGCGAATAGCTGGTGCTTATAAGGTATATATTCGGAATAAAAGTAAGAAACCTTTACCTGTACATTTAACCATTTATTATCGTGATGGATCGGCGCAAAAAATAAACCATTCTATCGGCTTATGGAAAACGGATCAAGAAACTATTGAAATACCAATTATAACCGACAAACGCATTAAGAAAATTATATTGGGTGACACGTATATTCCCGATCATTATTTAAAAGATAATAGGTTTATTGTTAATGAACCCTAACTACTTTTTAAAGTGAAATGTGTGTAAAATTCAGGTCATTCCTCAACCTGTTGGAAAAAAACTGAACCCTCTATAGTGTATCGATAAACCTGCTGATAATTAATAAAAGATTAACAAAGAACCTGTAACAACCCACAGATTTTCTAATCTTAATGTTAATTAATGTTAAAAAATTGACCCTTTGTTTGAAACTAAATATTTAGTTGTATTTTAGCAACTCATTACCTAAATAATATGAAGATACTAACATTAGCCCTTGTATGCCTAACATTCTTTCTAACAGCGCGTGCCCAAGATGATTTTTCAATTAAAGGAGTAGTCATTGATACTGCAGTTAACGCAAAGCTTAACCACACAACAATCGCAATTTTGAATGCTCAGGATTCTATGTTGCGTACATTTTCAAGGACCGACGCAGATGGAACATTTAAGTTATCTCATTTGTCAAAGGGTGATTATATTTTGATGGTTACCTATCCAAAATATGCCGATTATGTAGAGAAATTTAGTTTAGACTCTGTAAAGGAGCTTAATTTTGGTTCCATACAAATGATCCTTAAATCCCAGTTATTAGAAGAAGTAGTTATTACTGGCCGACAGCCGATCACCATAAAAGGGGATACTACGGAATACGATGCAGCAAGTTTTAAATTGCAACCCAACGCTAAGGTAGAAGATTTGCTGAAACAGTTACCCGGTATACAGGTTGATCAAGACGGAAAAATAACCGCGCAGGGGAAAACCGTAGAGAAAGTACTGGTTGATGGCGAAGAATTTTTTGGCGATGATCCGACATTAGTTACCAAAAATATAAGAGGAGATATGGTAGATAAGGTTCAACTATATGATAAACAAAGCGATCAGGCAGCTTTTACGGGGGTAGATGATGGGGAGAAAACCAAGACAATTAATATACAGCTAAAGGAGGATAGTAAGAAGGGATATTTTGGTAAAGTTGATGGAGGTGTCGGCACGAGGGAAATGTATCAAGGACAGGCCATGTTTAACAAATTTAAGGGTAAGGAAAAGATTTCTGCCTATGGAACCATAGGAAATACAGGGAAAGTTGGTTTAGGTTGGCAAGATGCCGATAAGTATGGTAGTTCATCCATTACCTCAGGTTTTACCGATGATGGCGGTATGTATTTTGTAGGCAGTGGCGGAGATGATTTTGAATCTTTTAACGGAAATTATAGTGGTCAGGGCATTCCGGTAGCACGAACAGGCGGGCTCCATTACGATAATAAATGGGATAGTGATAAACAGGCGATCAATACCAATTATAAAATCGGCACATTGGATGTAGACGGTAACCGAAATAATATCGTGCAACGAAATTTACCTACCGGTATCATTAACGAACAGAATAATGAGAATTTTGATAACCATTTGTTTCGGCATAAGCTAGATGCGCGTTATGATCTTAAACTGGATTCCACTACTAATTTACGTATAGGTGTAGACGGAACCCTTAAAAATAGTAAGACCGCCAGTGACTATACCGCTGAAAGTAGAAATGGAGATAATGCTTTATTGAACGAAAGTGAACGTAACCTTACGAATGAAGGAGATAATCGAAACTTTAATGCAAGCGCCTTATTGACGAAGAAGTTTAAGAAATTAGGACGGTCATTTTCGGTAGCCCTGAACCAATCTTCCAATACCGATAAAACAGAAGGATTTCTACACTCTGAAAACAAATTTTATAATGCCGATAATGGTGATTTAGATAGTGTACAAAATGTAGATCAGTATAAAGTAAACGACATTGTAAATAACACATTCAATTCCAATATCACGTATTCAGAACCGTTGTTGAAAAATCTTTCGGCGGTTCTGAATTATGGCTTGAATATCAATAGCGGGCATTCCAATAGGAAATCCTTTAACCAGTCGGCAGAAGGAGTTTATGACGTCTTAGACAGCTTATATAGTAATGACTATAAGCTAGATCAGACCAGTAATCAAGTGGGGGCAATATTGAATTATAAAACGGCAAAAACCAGTTTGAATGTGGGGGCTAAGGTGAGTGCTGTACGGTTTAAACAATTGGATAATTATACGGATGACTTGTTTAAAAGAAATTTTACCAACTTTAATCCGCAATTAAATTACCAATACAAATTTTCACAGCAAAAATCCGTTCGGTTGAGTTATAATGGTAATAACACACAACCTACCTTGGATCAAATCCAACCTGTTAGAGTGAACACCGACCCCTTGAATATTGTCTTGGGTAATCCCGATCTAAAGCCATCTTTTACCAACCGATTTAATTTGGGCTATTCTTCCTATAAGGTACTGAGCGATCAATATGTAAGTCTTTATGGTGGATATTCCTTTACAACAGATCCTATCGTAAGCAATACGGTAACAGATGCCGTGGGTAAAAGTACTTATCAATCAGCTAATCTGGAAGGAAAAAATACATCCAATTTTTATGGCGGTATGTATGCAGGTAAAAAACTTAAAAAATTAGATTTACGTGTAGGCATTGATTTGAGTGCCAATGGTAATACGTATTATAATTTAACCAACAACGATTTAAATCAAACCAAGTCCTACAGTTATTCGGGAGGGCTTTCTTTATCCAAGTATAAAGAGAAAAAATATGATTTCAATATAGATTTTGGACCCAGTTACAATACCAGTGAATCATCTTTACAACCAGAGTTCAATAATAACGGTTGGGGATTAAACGGTCGGGCTAACGTTAATATCTATCTACCTGGTAAGATCCAGATTGGCTCGAATGGTAACTATACATATACACAAGCTACGCAATCTTTTGCTGAAGATTTTCAACGGTTTATTGTAGATGCTTACATAAAAAAGAAATTCTTTAAGGAAGAAAATTTAAGTTTGACCTTATCGGGTAGTGATTTACTGAACCAAAACGTAGGTTTTACCCGTAGTGCGTATAACAACACCATTAGCCAGAGCAGTTATACAACCATTAGGAGATATTTTATGTTCTCCATAACTTGGGAATTTAACAAAATGGGTGCTGGTGCTAAACCTTAACAGATATTTGATACTAAACGATTTATACTCATACTCATGAAAAGAAATTTTGGCCTGATTAAGATTACGATATTATTCTTGTTTTTTGTGCAGGTAACCTACGGGCAGAACGTTAGATTTGTTAATCAAGGGACGATTGAATATGAAAAACGTGTAAATATGTACGCTAAAATAACCAAGCGCATCAATAAAAGCAATTCCAGTTGGATGAAGCAAATTTATGATGAATATAAGCGTACACAACCGCAGTTTCAATCGACTAAAGCTACCTTGTCTTTTTCTTCAGATGCTTCTTTATACGAACCTGCAGAAGCCAATCCGATGCAAGGCAATAATTTTTTGAGCAATGATCCGACCATTAATTTGAAAAAAGTTATTTATACCGATTTTAAATCGGGTATTTCGACTAGTGAAAAAAATCTATATGAAGAAACCTTTTTGGTAGAAGATACGACTAGGAAAATACAATGGAAAATAACCGATGAAACACGGGAAATAGCCGGTTATGATTGCAGGAGAGCTAATGCCTTAGTGATGGACTCTATTTATGTAGTTGCTTTTTATACCGATCAAATTCCCGTGTCTGGCGGACCTGAATCTTTTACAGGTTTACCTGGAATGATTTTAGGACTAGCGTTACCACACGAAAATACAACGTGGTTTGCGACGAAGGTTAGTGACGTGACGGTATCCTCGACGAAGATTGTACCACCCAAGAAAGGGAAAAAGCTAACTAATGCCGGTCTTTTAGAAACGTTAAAAGCGAGTATGAAAGACTGGGGGGATTATGCACAAGACATCTTTAAGGCGATGATGCTTTAGCTATTGTATTGAAAATAGCTTCATTTTTTATTTTTACGCTAACATTAGTTTAACAATTGTTGTGTAACTTGTGCACAAGTGATTAGTAATTCACGCATAGTATGAGAGTTCGGCACAATTTTACGTTAACACATTACTTAGCGTGGGCATTAATTTTTATCTTGAAGAAGATAGGATCTCTTTTTAGATTTTAATGCCCCTCGGTAGTAGCTAAAAAGTCCGCCATCGTCATCGGATGTAGCGTTTAGCCTTCTCCTATGTCGAATGGAAAGGCTTTATGTTTGGGATAACTTTTGTTTAATAGAAATGTATCCCCACTTAGGTTGAGACAGCGGTATACAGCGTTACACTGTTTTTTCGTTAGTGATATACGTCCCATTGTAAGGCAACCCGATACGATTAGCATCTAATGCCTCCTTTATTTTTTGATAGTTAGCATGATAGGCAGGCCAGAAATCTTTATTATTTATCCAGGCCCTTGCTACCAAAATAATCCCATAATCTCCAAAACCATTAACGACCACAGCTGGTTCAGGCTTTTTTAGCACAGACTTGTCGCTCCTTAATACATCTAGTATAACTTTTCGAGCAGTGTCAATATCGCTTTGATAAGAAATATCAATTTTATATTCTGCTTGTCTGGTTGCATTATCAGAAGAGTTATTGATAACGGCATTAGCTAAAGGCCCATTAGGAGCATAGATTGTTGTACCGTTATCTGCTTTAAGCGTGGTGTAAAGGATATCGATCTTGGTTACCGTACCCGAAACGTTGTTACTTGATGAGATATAATGGCCTACCCGGAATGGTTTAAAAAATAAAATCAATACACCTCCAGCAAAATTAGAAAGACTTCCCTGTAGGGCTAAACCAACAGCCAAACCGGCTGCTCCCAACATGGTAACAAAAGAAGTTGTTTGTATACCTAATGTTGACGCAACGCTTAAAAACAACAATATATAGAGGATAACCCGAATAATGCTACTTAAAAACTCGGCAATAGAGATGTCTATCTTTCCTCTTGTTAAACGTTTATGTATAAATCGAATAAGAAATTTAATTAACCATATACCTAAAACTAACGTGATGATAGCTAATAAGATGGACGGAACGCGGTCTAAAAATGTATCAATAAGATGTTCAATAGTTTTTTCAAAAGTACGATTCATGTGGTTGATGCTCTCTGTTTTCTAATATAGATATAACGTTCTATTGTATAGTAATGGTATAATTTGCTTCAAAGACATGTCCTGAAGAAAGCGAAATAATGCCTTCTTTTTCTTTAATAGAACCTTTAGGTTGCTCGTTATCTGCATAACCCAGCCAGGGTTCAATACAAACAAAGGGCGCACCCGGTTTTGCCCAAATACCGAGCGACTTAAATTCAGGATAACTGATTTTTAAGCTGTGTGGATGATTTTTGCTGCGGATATAAAGCGCTTTACTATCAATCGTTTTAAAAACCAAGGCATCCTCGTTGAAAAGCGTCTCCGCTAAACGAAGTTTCTTTCCTTGAAGGAATACTGGAGATGGTTCTCCCGTGAAAAACCCTGCAGGTGATAAGTGGTGCCTAATAAGGCTTTCTTCTTTACTGAATTCTATATAATAGTCGTCATAACGCTCATGGGCAAAGAAAGGAATATTAAAAGCCGGATGAGCACCTAAAGAAAACCAGATCGTTCTATTATCGAGATTAATCACCTTGTAGGTACACGTTAAAGATTCATCGTGCAAATGATATAACACTTGATATTCAAAATGATAAGGATAAGCCGCTAACGTTTCTTTGGTGTATCGGAGAGAAAGAATAGCATGCTTTCCAGACGACTCAATAACCGTAAAGTTGGATTGTCTTGCAAAACCATGGCGCTGCAGCTGATATAAAGAGCCTTCTATAGAAATTTCGTTATTAACCAGTCCGCCTACTATTGGAAATAAATTTGGTGCATGCCATGGCCAATAGCTAGGGTCGGCTTGCCACATATATTCAAGAGCCAAGGTTTTATTATAGAGCGAGCAAAGTTCAGCGCCCTTTTTCTTAATATGAATCGTAATATATTCGTTGTTTAGTGCAATCATTTTGTTAATTCAGTCATAATGCAAAGGAATGTGTTAGTTAGTCCTGTTTGATGCGTAAAGTTACTAAAGGCAAGCTTGCTATACAAGCTTCGGGTAACTATACCAAGCAAGTTTTCCGGTGTCAATGCTAATCTCATTCCAATGTTCTACCCTGAAGGTTAACTGAAGGATTGCTGCAGTTGGTATGTCTGCTGTGAATTCATGGCAAAGATAATGGGCAAATAAACTAATGCCTGGATTATGACCAAATAGCGCAATACAATCGTATTCATCATCCGTAAGGTTTGTTACACGGAGTAGATCGAGTACTGATGCTTCGTAAATGGCATCTTCGTTTTGGATTTGTGTTACGGGATAAGCTAACACTTGAGCAAAGGCTACAGCAGTTGAGTGTGCACGGTTAGCCGGACTGCTAATCAGCAATTGAGGTAATGTCTGGTGTGCGATCAAGCGTTGAGCCATTAGTGGTGCATCCCTTTGTCCGCGTTTATTTAAGGGCCTATCGGTATCAGGAAGGTCATTCGACCAATCTGATTTTGCATGCCTGATTAAAAATAGTGATTTCATATGTAAATAATTATTCATTCGTGTTTGCGTCCAATTGTATTCATGAATGCTTCGCATTTTGTCTTTTAATGGCCATATGGAATGTCCAGATTATCTTCGATGAGCTAGCAAGCTCGGTTATTTTCATTGGTGTTTGTGTTTTGGCAATCGTGGACATTTCATAATAGCTTATTTTGGCGAATGATGAATGGCGTTTGTTATAAACGTGACGATTGGTTTTTCGGGTATTTCCCACATGCATTTAAAATGTCCCTTAGGGCATTTGGGTAAACCAAATTTAGAGCATGGTCTACAGGGAAGATCGACACCCATTTCCAAAACCTGATCTACCTGATAGGGTTGAACACCTAACAATTCAGGGATAGTACTACCCCAAATGGAAACGATAGGTTTGTTAAAAGCTTCTGCAATATGGGTTAGCCCCGTATCGAATCCGATGACACTTATTGCTTGGGAAACCAAAAAAACGGAAGCATCAAGATTGGTGCTCCCACAGGCGTTAAAAATTTGACCAGTACTTTTTTCTTGAATCTCTTGCGCATTGTGCGCAACATCTTTTCCACCTAACAGTACTATTGGATATTGGAGTTGATTGCAAATAGAAATCACCTTTGCATTAGGCATACGTTTAGTAAAATGGGTAGCCCCAATAACAAAAGCAATATAGCCACGTGAAAAAGAAGGAGGAAGCATGGTGTTTAACTGGTGCTCCTCTCTAAAGAAATAATCTATGGGTTGTTGATCGTTAATGACACCTAACGAGCGTACCGCCTTAAAATAACGATCAACCAAATGAACGGGCGGAACGAGATTTTTTTTTAATTTTAAACTTAACCATTTCAATAAGGTCTGTTTAGAATAGGTGCTGGACGGAATGCCTGTTTTGAATTTAATAATACGTGTACGGATGTTTTTATGCAAATCTACCAGATAATCGTATTGTTCTTGTTTAATTTCCTTTATGGTCTCATTTAGTGAAGGTTTCAATAATAATAGCTTATCGAGATAGGGATTGTTATCGTACAAATGTTGAAACGTGGGCTTGGTAAGAAAATGGATTTCTGCATCCGGTAGCTGTTTCTTTAAACAACGTACAATAGGCGTTGTGTAAATAATATCGCCCATGGAACTAAGCCGGATCACCAATATTTTCATTCGAATAAATTGCTTTTAATGGCAATGAAGCTTGCATGAGCTGGAAAGAGGTAGCTCATGCAGGTTTCATCTAGACAATTGCGCTATGTGCTTTTTTACGTGTTTCGAAATAGTGTGTAATTTTTTCTAAATCAAAGCAATTGAGGCATTGATCTGGCGTAACACCCCCCTTTCTGGCTACCAAGGTACCATAATACATATCGCGAAAACCTTCAACGCGATGTGCATCTGGATTAACGGATAGTAATACGCCCTTATCCATTGCATAGCGATGCCAACGCCAGTCAAGATCCAAGCGAAGGGGGTTGGCGTTTATTTCGATTGCCACCTGATTGGCGGCGCAGGCATCAATAATTTTCTCAAAATGGATAGGATATCCACTTCTACTTAATAAAAGTCTTCCAGTGGGGTGTCCAAGAATAGTCGTATACGGATTCTCTATGGCTTTAATGAGTCTTGCAGTAGCCTTTTCTTCATCCATTTTTAAATTGGAATGTATAGAAGCGACAACAAAATCAAATCCTTGAAGGATGTCTTCCGAATAATCTAATGAACCGTCGCCCAAAATATCCGATTCAATACCTTTGAAAATTTTAAAGGGTGCCAATTTTTGGTTAAGCAGATCTATTTCCTGCCATTGTTGCAAAACACGATCACTTTTTAGCCCTTTAGCATACACCGCAGTGCCGGAGTGATCACAAATACCTAAATAGGATAAATGTAGTGTGTCTTTACAGAAGACGGCCATTTCCTCCAAACGATGTACACCATCACTCCAAGTACTATGGTTATGTAAACTTCCCTTAATGTCGTCATAGGTGAGGAGCTGGGGTAATGTATTTGTCTGTGCTCTTTCCAACTCATCTATTCCTTCCCGTAGCTCTGGCTCAATATAGGGCAGTCCGGCCGATTGGTAAATTGCTTCCTCGCTTTCGGCATACGGAATGGTACCATTAAACAGTCGTTCGAGTCCTTGGACATGTGCTTCGTTTCCGGTCGTATATACTAAATCATGAAAAAAGGTATCGGCAGTACTGCTGATAAGGTAAATAGCTAGCCCTGAAATATGCACGGCTTGAATACTGTTTTCGTACTGGTTAAACGCAATGAGTTCTTCATGCGCTTCAACAAGGGATAATAGGATTTCCTTGGTTGCCGTGCTTAGCAATGTTACTGTGTTTACGATCTCAGTTTTTCTTCTGAAATCACCGGTAAATGCCAATTGCTCATCTTGAGGTAAAGCCGACCGCAAGTATTGATATATTGGAAGGCAAATTTTTTCGGCTTGCGCATAGTGCACAAATCCCTGATTCGCCATATTAAATTCGATCGCTTTTTTTATTTCTTCCTGTGTTTTTAGGCCAAAACCTTTAGCTTCGACTAATCGGTTTTCATTACAAGCATAATACAGTTCGCCGAGGGTTTCAATGTTTAAGGTATGCCATATACTATGGATTTTTTTGGGTCCTAGACCTTTGATCGTTAACATTTCTAATACTCCTTCAGGAGTTTTACTGATTAATTTTTCAAGATCTTCCATACAACCCGTTTGGATAAGTTCCCATACTTTTGCGGCTGTACTTTTACCTATACCTTGTTCATTACTGAGTTCCTTTTCACTTTTATCGACGATATGGAACGGCAATTTATCGAGCTTAAAAGAGGCATTAGCCATTGCTTTGGTTTTGAACGGATTTTCACCATGTAGCTCCATTAGCTGTGCTAACAGTTTAAATTTTCGTGCGATCGTTTTATTTTCCATGAGAATTATACTGGAAAAGGCAAACTTAGCTAAAATGCATGGTATTCCCGAATAGGAAGGGGATAAATTCAAATGGTTGCCTAGAAATAACGTAAAATAAAAAGAGGTTGTCTCATGATGGATAAATAATTTTGAGACAACCTCCATCGTATGGATATCAAATCGTTATTGTAGATCGATAGTATACGGTATTCTAGACTGTATGCCGCTCTGCTCAATTACATGTTTCGCTTGTTTGTAAAGAGCATATCCTTCTCCAAAGCGCTGTTCCATAAACCACGTTTGCAATTGATCGCTAGACGAACCCAAAATAGCCTCTAACGGGTCCTTCATTGCTGGATAGCTGACGATTTTGTAAGTATTTAATTTTGCTTTTTTGGCAGCCGATTGAATCGCATCCTGTAAATTCCCTAAGCGGTCTACTAATCCAATTTGCAAGGCTTGTGCGCCAGTCCATACACGGCCCTGGCCAATGCTATCGACTTTGCTTTGATTAATTTTTCTGCCGTCAGCAACTTTCTTGGTGAAGGTATTGTAAATCCGGTTTACATCCTGTTGTATCAAGTCGCGTTCATCTGTTGTTAACGGTCGACTAACCGTCATTAGATCTGCATACCGTCCTGTTTTTACCTCATCAAAGGTGATACCCAATTTGTTGTTGAAAAAATGTTGGAGATTTGGAATAATACCGAATACACCTATGGAGCCGGTTATCGTATTGGGTTGTGCAAATATAGAATCTGCTGCGCAAGAGATATAATAACCTCCTGAAGCAGCGACATCCCCCATAGACACGACAATGGGTTTAACTTTTTTCGTTAATGCTACTTCCCTCCAGATGACATCAGAGGCTAAGGCGCTGCCTCCCGGTGAATTGACACGAAATACAACAGCTATAATCTTATCATCTTCACGAGCTGTACGAATAGCTCTTGAAATTCGTTCCGAACCAATTTCTTCGTCAGATCCTTCACCCGAAACAATTTCACCAACAGCATATACCAAAGCGATTTTATCCTGATTAGCAGTTGTTTCACTACGATCCGATTTATAATCTTCAATGTTAATGGATTTTATCTTTTTCTTTTTTTCGACACCTAGCCGACTTTTAAGTTCATCGATTACCTCGTCTTTATATTTTAAACCATCAACTAATTTAGTGCTTAGCGCTGTATTTGCTGATCGACCAGCATAGCTGTCGGCGATATTTCGAAGGGAGTCAATAGCTATACCCCTAGAAGCCGAAATATTGCTTAGGTAATAGTCATAAACAGAGTTAAGATAGGAAGTAACTTGTTCTTTATTGGCAGGACTCATTTTATCTAAAATGAAGGGTTCAACTGCGCTTTTATACGTACCTACTTTAATCACTTGTGCTTCTATACCCAATTTTTCTAAGGTTCCTTTGAAAAAGGAGAGTTGAGCAGCTAGGCCTCGAAAGTCTACTGCACCTTCAGGATTGAGGTAAACTTTATCCGCAGTAGAGCCCAAATAGTATGTTTTTTGAGAGTAACCTTCACTATAAGCTATAATAAACTTCTTGGATTGTTTAAAATCCAAAAGTGCGTTCCTTATTTCTTGTAAGGTAGCGAAGCTCGCACCAACACTGCTTAAGTCGAGCACAATGCCCTTGATTTTATCGTCTTTCTTCGCTTGGTTAATTCTAACTAAAATCTCATCTAATCCGATTGTTTTTTGCGTATTAAGAGAAGAAAAGTTGACGTTACTAAGTGGGTTTTTTTCCGTACGTTCTTTGATGGGGTAATTTAAGCTGATGCGCATAACGGAATTATCGCTTATTTCGACCGGCTTATCAGAGCTTGCGGCGCTGACAATCGCTCCGATGATAGCGATAGCAATAATAAGAAAAATAAACGCAGATAGAAAAACCCCAACCATGGAGGCAAATACGAATTTAAAAAATTGCTTCATGTATTTTTACGCGATTAAGTGTCAAAATCTATTGATTTAACATATGACGAAGGATAAGGTTTTTTGTTACATAAAATAAAAAATGATTGTCGGAAAGGATTCCAGATTTTCCAAAAACAACCTTTACGGCAATTACCATTGATGCGGAGAAGATTACCATAAACATTCAGATGGTTACCTCCACCACTGGGATAACTTTCTTAAACGCTGGGGTGATTATCTTAAATACGGAGAAGGTTACCATAAATATTCAGATGGTTACCTCCACCACTGGGATAACTTTCTTAAACGCTGGGGTAATTATCTCAAACACGGAGAAGGGTACCATAAACATTCAGATGGTTACCTCCACCGCCGGCGTGACTTTCTTAAACACTGGGATGATCATCTCAAACGCAGAGAAGGTTACCATAATGTTCTCGGTGGTTACCTCCACCGCTGGGATAACTTTTTCAAACACTGGGTTGATTATCTCAAACATGGAAATGATTACCTTAAACCCTCGGATAATTATCTTCACCGCTGGGGCGATCATCTTAAATGGCGAAAAATACAAAGCTTTTCTATCTTTGCGGTATGCATGAAGTTTATGTAATATTAGGATCTAATTTAGGGGATAGTAGTCATGTTTTAGGTAATGCCCTTCACTTTCTTACAGAAAGGGTGGGCACCGTAGTAGCAAAATCACCCATTTATCAAACAGCACCTTGGGGTGTTGCTAACCAGCCTGATTATTTGAATCAAGTTATTCGGTTAAAAACAAGTCTAAAACCAGAAGAAGTGCTTGAGGAAGTTCTTAATATTGAAAAGGATCTCGGACGAACAAGATTGAAGAAATGGGAAGCAAGGATAATCGATATTGATATTTTATTTTATGATCATGCTGTTATACAACGTGAAAATTTAGTTATCCCACATCCATTGCTCCACCTCCGAAAATTCGTTTTAGAACCTCTGGCTGCGATAGCGCCTGATTTTATTCATCCGGTTTTACAGCAAACGGTTGGCGAATTGCTGGCTCATGTAGGAGATGAGCACGCCGTTAGGAGAGCCTCCTTATAACTTGATCCTTAAAGGCCACCAAGCTTGATCTTATAGTTGCTGACTTAATTTATGATGTTGTGTAAGTGACAGTATAATATAGGTGATGACGATGATGGGTATTGCTGATATTTTTAATACAACAAGGAGAATAATGCTGATGGTCACCAATACATAGCGATACCAGTTGTTGCTAAACTGGAGATCTTTAAATTTTAGGGACATTAATGGGATTTCTGAAACCATTAAGAGGCTAAGTGCCAATATTAAAATCAATAAAATTAATGGATGTTGTACGTAGGCACTAATAACAGGATCCTTACTTAAAGCAATATGAGGTAGTGATAAGATAAACAAAGCGCATGCTGGTGTAGGTAAACCAATGAAAACCGTTGCTTGTCTTGTGTCTAAATTAAATTTAGCCAAGCGCAATGCGGAGAAGATAGCAATTAAAAAAGCAGAATATTTGATCCATTCTCCTCCGTAAGCGATTGCAGTTGTCGGCTCGAATAACTGAAAAATAATGACGGATGGAAGGAAACCAAAACTCACCATATCAGCAAGAGAATCCAATTCTTTGCCAATTGGCGAACTGACATGTAGCATGCGGGCGACAAGTCCGTCAAAGAAGTCAAAAATAGCAGCTATTATAATGGCATACCCTGCTTGGATAAGTTCGCCTTCGAAAGCTAATGTAACGCCAATGCAACCACTAAAAAGATTAAGACAGGTGATGGTATTGGGTATATGTTTTTTCATAGATGCTACAATTCCATTTTTGAAACCTACAGCTAAAGTAGGGTATAATAAACAATTATCAGCTAGTATTAAAAAATAGTATAAAAAAGCTTCCTTCCATGCAAGGAAGAAAGCTTTCATTTTTTTATTATTCCTGATGAATACGTATAAAACGTTAAAAATGCTTAACCGTTCATACTGATCAAGAATTCTTCATTGGACCGTGTTCCACGCATCTGTGCCAATAAGAACTCCATCGCTTCAGTAGAATTCATGTCTGCTAAATGGTTTCGTAGCACCCAAATACGTTGTAATGTTTCTTTATCGTTTAATAGATCATCTCTCCGAGTGCTAGATGCCGTAATATCAATCGCTGGGAAAATACGTTTATTAGATAATTTACGATCTAACTGTAATTCCATATTACCGGTTCCCTTGAATTCCTCGAAAATAACTTCGTCCATTTTTGAACCCGTATCCGTTAAAGCAGTTGCTAAAATGGTAAGTGAGCCTCCGTGTTCGATATTACGAGCAGCTCCAAAAAAACGTTTTGGTTTATGCAAAGCATTAGCATCTACACCACCAGATAATATTTTTCCAGAGGCGGGAGCAACGGTATTATAGGCCCTAGCCAAGCGGGTTATAGAGTCTAATAAGATAACTACATCGTGCCCACATTCTACCATGCGTTTGGCCTTTTCCAATACGATGTTGGCAATTTTCACATGGCGTTCTGCTGGTTCGTCAAAAGTGGATGATACCACTTCTGCGCGCACACTTCTCGCCATATCGGTTACTTCTTCCGGACGTTCATCAATCAAGAGTATAATCAGGTAAACTTCCGGGTGGTTTTTAGCAATAGCATTGGCAACTTCTTTTAATAAGACGGTTTTACCCGTTTTAGGTTGTGCTACAATCAAGCCACGCTGACCCTTACCGATCGGCGTAAAGAGATCCATAATGCGGGTTGAATTATTCCCAGCATCCGTATATAATCTTAAACGTTCGGTGGGGAAGAGGGGAGTAAGGTAATCGAATGGAACACGATCCCTTACTTCTGCAGGTACCTGGCCATTAATCGCTTCTACTCGAACCAATGGAAAATATTTTTCGCCTTCTTTGGGTGGGCGAATACTGCCTCTAACGGTATCCCCAGTTTTCAAACCAAACAGCTTGATTTGCGATTGCGAAACATAAATATCGTCAGGAGAAGTTAAATAGTTATAATCAGACGAACGTAAAAAACCGTAACCGTCTGGCATGATTTCCAAAACGCCTTCATTAACGATTACATTATCGAAATCAAGATTAGAAGCAGGTGGAGGGGTTGAAGTACTTTCTGTTTTTGTCGGTGCCGATGTAGCCGTATTAGGAGAGGTTGTATTGCGTTCTACGCGCTGGATGTCATTTTCGTTTTTATCTCGCGCTCCATCTCTAGAAGAAGATACCAGTTCTTTTTCAGGTTTTTTGCGCACCTCTATCGGTTCCGCTTGCTTTACTGTAGTCCGTACGCGTTTACGATGTTTAGCTTCGCCAACTTCTTCCGTTACAACGGGAGCCGTCGCTTCTTCGGCAGGCTTATCATTTTCAGTTGCGATGATTTTATTAATCAACTCCTGTTTTCTCAGTTTTTCAGCGTCTGCAATGCCGATTAATTTTGCAATTTCACGTAGCTCTGACACGAGCTTAGCGTTCAATTCATTAATGTTCATCAAATGTCGTTATGTGTAATAAGGATTTTTATGCTTGTGTTTTTACAGAAATCTACCCATTAAAACTTGATTGATCAGTTTTATTTTTATCAAAGGAACTATGATTCTCCCTTAACGGTTAGGGTAAATTTTGAGATTCCGATGCAATTGTAGGTATAAGAATTGAATTTTCAAAGGAAAATATTAAAAAAATAAAACATATGTATATAAATGCATCGATAATATGTTATAACCAATTAAAACACAAGATACTGGTATCTATATAGAAGCAAATTAAAAATTCAGAATTAAAAAGTAAAAAATCTTCCATCTTACTTATCCATTCCGTACCAACTTCGCCCTTTCTTCTACCGTGTATCGCCACCCGAACATGTACTGATCATGCGCGGATCGGGAAAATCACGATGCCGGCACGATCGCGTCCCGATCAGCTCCCGATAACTGGTGGTAAGAAAGGGCGAAGTTGGTTGAGCGTTGGTGGGCCTGTCTTTGGATATACAGGCAAATTTGATTAGATTCGCGGGGTTTTTTATAGAACCTTGATAATTTCCTCCTATATGACTCGAGAACAGCTAATTGAACAAATTAAGAGTAAACGTTCGTTTTTATGTGTTGGGTTAGATCCAGATATCGATAAATTACCGGAATTTTTGTTGGCCTATGAAGATCCTATTTTTGAGTTTAACAAACGGATCATTGAAGCAACGGCCGATTTATGCGTGGCTTATAAACCAAATATTGCCTTCTATGAATGTTATGGCATTAAGGGTTGGATCAGCTTGCAGAAAACGTTAGAAAAGATTCCTAAACACTGTTTAAGTATCGCCGATGCTAAGCGGGGCGATATTGGAAATACTGCAGATCGTTATGCTAGGGCGTTTTTCGCTAAAGAAAGTGCTGGTATGGAGTTCGATGCCATCACCGTGGCACCTTATATGGGAGAAGATTCTATCACCCCCTTTTTAAACTATAAAGATAAATGGGCAATTGTATTGGCGTTGACATCCAATAAGGGAAGTTACGATTTTCAATTTTTAACAGACGCTTCTAATCAACATTTATTTGAACAGGTAATACAAAAAACAAACAGCTGGGGAAATACAAGCAATATCATGTATGTGGTTGGAGCAACAAGAGGAGAGGCTTTTAAAGCTATTCGGCATTATGCACCCGAACATTTTTTGTTGGTGCCGGGAGTAGGTGCTCAAGGCGGAAGCTTGGCCGATGTTTGCGCTTATGGAATGACTAAAGCATGTGGTCTTTTAGTGAATGCTACGCGGTCTATTATTTATGCAAGTAGGGGCACCGATTTTGCTGATAAGGCTAGGGAAGAAGCCTTAGCTTTGCAACAAGCAATGGAGAAAGAGCTCATAAAAGCGGGTATAATACAGTGAACCAAGCGTTGCTTTAAAGATTATACCAAAAGCTTTGATATTTATTTACATTGAGATTATCAATGTAGTCCTAAAAGACAAGCGAAATGCTCGAATAATTGCTGTTCAAATTGTAACTTTGCAAATTAATACGAATGATCGCTGAACGCATGGTAGGATTTGTTTAAGCGAAAATTGATAGGATTGTGAAATGAGTACCAAAGACGATAATATATTACAGGAACTTGCCGTAGAGGAATACAAATATGGTTTCACGACGGATATTGAAATGGATATTGCCAAAAAGGGATTATCTGAAGATACCGTTCGTTTTATCTCGGCAAAAAAGGGAGAACCGGAATGGTTGTTGGAATGGCGGCTTAAGGCGTTTCGGCATTTTGAAAAGATGACGATGCCCAAATGGCAAAATTTTCAGCACCCAGCGGTTAATTTTCAGGATATTTCTTACTATGCTGCTCCAAAGGCAAAACCAAAGGTTGATAGCATAGAAGATGTGGATCCCGAACTACTGGAAACATTCGCTAAACTTGGTATTCCTCTTGATGAACAAAAGGTATTAGCAGGTGTTGTTGCCGTAGATGCTGTTTTTGACAGCGTGTCTGTGAAGACTACTTTTCGTGAAAAGTTAAAGGAATATGGGGTCATATTTTGCTCTTTTGGTGAAGCAGTGAAGGAACATCCCGATTTAGTGAAGCAATATTTAGGTACAGTGGTTCCGCAGACCGATAATATTTATGCGGCGTTAAATGCAGCAGTATTCTCTGACGGTTCTTTCGTATACATCCCGAAAGGGGTGAACTGCCCTATGGAGCTTTCCACTTATTTTAGGATAAATGCAGAAAATACCGGACAATTTGAACGGACGCTGATTATTGCAGATGAAGGAAGCTATGTAAGTTATCTGGAAGGTTGTACAGCTCCTATGCGTGATGAAAACCAATTACATGCTGCTGTAGTAGAGCTTATTGCCTTAGAAAATGCGGAAATTAAATACAGTACCGTGCAAAACTGGTATCCAGGTGATAAAGAGGGAAGAGGGGGGATTTATAATTTTGTGACTAAACGGGGAATTTGCAAAGGTAATCATAGCAAAATTTCTTGGACACAAGTAGAAACAGGATCTTCTATCACGTGGAAATATCCGAGTGTGATTTTGAAGGGAGATCATTCTGTTGGAGAATTTTATTCAGTAGCACTTACCCGGAATCATCAAATTGCAGATACCGGAAGCAAAATGTTTCACATTGGCAAAAATACTAGAAGTAAAATCGTTTCTAAAGGTATTTCTGCTGGTGTAAGCCAAAATAGTTATCGCGGACTAGTACAGATTGGCAAGGGAGCTGAAAAAGCACGGAATTTTACACAATGCGACTCATTATTAATCGGCGATAAATGTGGTGCGCATACATTTCCTTATATTGAGGCAAAAAATAAGACAGCGAAATTGGAACATGAAGCAACCACATCAAAAATTGGAGAAGATCAGTTATTCTATCTTACCCAACGTGGTATCGACCCAGAGAAGGCGGTGGGACTAATTGTCAACGGTTACGCGAAAGAAGTGCTCAATCAATTACCTATGGAATTTGCGGTTGAAGCCCAAAAATTGCTCGCTATCTCTTTAGAAGGCAGTGTGGGTTAAGAAAATCAGAATAGTAAATAAGTATAAAAGCAAGTCGGGAAGACTTGAATAGAATAGCATATGTTAAGTATAAAAAACCTACAGGCATCTGTAGACGATAAACAAATTTTAAAAGGCTTAAATTTAGAGGTAAAAGCAGGAGAAGTACACGCGATTATGGGACCCAATGGTTCTGGAAAAAGTACATTAGCTTCTGTTCTGGCCGGTAGGGATGCCTATGAAGTTACTGCGGGTGAAGTTTTATTGGATGGGAAAGATTTATTAGATCTCTCACCGGAAGATAGAGCAAGAGAAGGGTTATTTTTGGCTTTCCAATACCCTGTTGAGATACCAGGTGTTTCCAACATAAATTTTTTAAAAACAGCAGTCAATGAGATCCGGGCTTACAAAGGTTTGCCTCCCATGGAAGCTAAGGAATTTTTGCAGCGGGTAAAGGAAAAACAAAAGCTCGTTGAATTTGATGCTAAATTAGCCAATCGTTCATTAAATGAAGGCTTTTCAGGAGGCGAGAAAAAACGTAATGAAATTTTTCAGCTGGCCATGCTTGAACCTAAATTGTCCATTTTGGATGAAACGGATTCGGGACTGGATATTGATGCATTACGTATCGTGGCCAATGGCGTCAATCATTTGCGTTCAAAAGAGAATGCATTTATCGTGATTACGCATTATCAACGCCTATTAGAATATATTGTTCCTGATTATGTACACGTACTCTATAAGGGACGGATTGTTAAATCAGGTACTAAAGAATTGGCTTTAGAATTAGAGGAAAAGGGTTACGATTGGTTGAAAGAAAGCGTGGACGCAGAGGAGAATGCCGCTATTTAAAAAAGCAAACAAATGATTACACAAGTTTCTAATTCACTATATTTTCAATTATTAACTGCTTTTGAAGATGGTTTAGCTTCCAAAAGGTATGCCGAACCGTTGGCTACCTTGCGTGGAAATGCATTCGCTAAGTTTAAGGAAACCGGTTTCCCTACTACTAAAATGGAAGATTGGAAATATACCAACCTTCAACCGATTATTAACGAGCAATATTTGCTCAATGATCATATTCCAGGTAGGGAAGTTGATTTAAAAGACGCATCGATTAAAGGACTAGATGCTTATCAATTGGTCTTAGTCAATGGTCGCTTTCGCCCAGATTTGTCTGATCAAATTAGGGAGGAAGGGGTCTGGATTCATGCAATTGAGGATATTGAAGATAATGCATTCTTTTTAAAACACTTTGCACAATACGCCGATAAAACGGATAATCCATTGGTGGCCTTAAACACAGCTCTCTTTGAGGGAGGCCTTTTTGTTTATATCGGTAAAGATGTTGTTTTAAAGAAAAGTATACAGCTAATTCATGTGGTTTCGGCAAATGAGGCCGTTTTTAACCAGACACGGAATTTGTTTGTGCTAGACCGTGGTTCACAAGCCGAGTTGATCGAATCCTTCATAACCAATGAGAAAGGAATCAGTTTGAATAACACGGTGAGTGAAATAGTATTGGAAGAACAGGCACATTTACAGCATTACTATTTACAAACCGCTCGAGAACAATCGCGTTATTTTAATCATACTGAAATTCAGCAGGCAAAGGGAAGCTTATATAACAATTACAATTGTTCTTTTCCTGGTGCACAATTTATCAGAAATAATATCCATGTGAGGCTTAATGACCGTTCAGTAGAAAGCCATTTGTATGGAATTACATTAACGGCAAACAATCAGCTGGTTGATAATCATACCATTGTGGATCATCGAATGCCGAATTGCGAAAGTTATGAGTGGTATAAAAATATAGCACAACATACTTCTACAGCGGTATTTAACGGTAAGATTTATGTCCGGGAAGATGCACAGAAGACAAATGCTTTTCAGCAAAATAATAATATGCTTATTGGTGATCAATCGGTCATCTATACCAAACCGCAATTGGAGATCTTTGCGGATGATGTAAAATGTAGCCACGGTTGTACTATGGGGCAATTTGACGATGACGCTTTATTTTATTTAAGGGCTAGAGGGGTTGGCGAAACAAGTGCTCGAGTACTTTTGGTACATGCATTTGCATTTGATGTAACGGAAAAATTCAATAACGCTGAAGTAAAGGCTTATGTTGATCAGTTGATTGAGCAGGGGCTGGTTGTTGATTAGTTGTGAGTTGCGAGTTGTGAGCTTGTCCGCCCACTGGAGGATTGACGGTTGACAGTGCGGCTTATAGCGTATGGCCTACCGCTTACAGCTTTTTAATTTTTACTTAATACACTATTTTGATACATTACGATATTCATACTATAAGGGCAGACTTTCCCATCTTAAAAACTAAGGTGAACGGACATCCGTTGGTTTATTTGGATAATGGGGCTACGACGCAAAAGCCCTTGACGGTCATCAAGGCGATAACGGATTATTACACGCAGATCAATAGTAATGTGCATAGAGGAGTGCACCATTTGAGCCAATTAGCTACAGATGCCTATGAAGTGACCCGGAAAAAGGTAAAAGAATATTTAAATGCAGCAAACGAATACGAGATCATTTTAACCAACGGTACCACACACAGCATTAATTTGGTGGCTACTTGTTATGGGAAGCAATTCGTCAATGAGGGAGACGAAATTATCATTTCCGCGATGGAGCATCATAGTAATATCGTGCCTTGGCAAATGTTATGCGAAGAGCGAAAGGCAAAACTAAAGGTGATTCCAATTAATGATCTTGGCGAGCTGGATATGGACGCTTATCGTTCACTTTTAAACGAGCGGGTTAAGTTGGTAGCGGTCACGTATGTATCGAATACCTTAGGTACTTTAAATCCAATTAAAGAGATTATTGATTTGGCCCATCATTATGCTGTTCCGGTTTTAGTTGATGCTGCGCAAGCAATACAGCATTTATCGATTGATGTTCAGGCGTTAGACGTTGATTTTTTAGCATTTTCTGGTCATAAAATGTACGGTCCCACAGGTGTTGGTGTACTATTTGGAAAGGAAAAGTGGTTAGAACAAATGCCTCCCTATCAAGGTGGTGGAGATATGATTAAAGAGGTTACATTTGAAAAAACAACGTACAATGAATTGCCATTTAAATTTGAAGCCGGTACACCAAATATTGAAGCCGGCATTTGTTTAGGGACAGCTATAGACTATATCGATACGATAGGGTTAAATAATATAGCGCTTTATGAAGCGGAATTACTTAAATATGCTATTAAACAATTGCGTGAAATAGAAGAACTCAGATTCATTGGAGAAGCTAAAGAACGGTGTAGCGTGCTTTCCTTTTTGATAAAGGATGTTCATCCCTATGATGTGGGGGTAATTCTCGACAAATTGGGCGTAGCAGTCAGAACAGGTCATCATTGTACCCAACCGTTAATGGACCGTTTTGGCATTCCGGGGACCGTTCGCGCATCAATTGCCATGTACAATACCAAAGAAGATATCGATCGCTTGGTTGCCGCCGTTAAGAAAGCAACCAGTATGTTATTATAATTGTAATAGAAGGGCAGTCTTATATCATGACTATAAACGAAATACAAGACGAATTAATAGAAGATTTTTCTTTTTTTGAAGATTGGATGGCTAAATATGAGTACATTATCCAACTGGGAAAGGAATTGCCTTTAATTGATGAAGTGTATAAAACGGATGATCTGTTGATCAAAGGATGTCAATCGCGTGTATGGTTGCGAGCAGATTATATAGACGACCGGGTCATTTTTACAGCGGATAGCGATGCAATCATTACGAAAGGATTGGTTAGTTTAATGATTAAAGTCTTGTCTGGCCAAAAAGCGGAAGATATTGTACAAGCGGATTTATATTTTATCGATGCCATTGGTTTAAAAGAACATTTGTCGCCTACTAGAGCAAATGGCTTAGTCGCAATGGTCAAGCAAATGAAATTATATGCGATGGCGTTCAGTGCGCGCTATTAAAATTCCCTTTTTGTTTTACTTTCTTCCGCAGACCACGATTAGCTTGAATACCTTTAAAAACAAGTAAGTCGTGAAAAAAGTAACCAAAGACTCTTCACTTCAAAATTTACAGGAACGCTTGTGCATCCCACTGCAAGAGGTAAATTTTGGAAGCGAATTGATTCTAAGGCCAGCAGTAAATGCTTTTAACCGGACGTATTATTATTTTTGCAAGAATACATTGTTTGCATGTGCTTTCTTTCCGGTTACAAGCAAAAGCCCTTCGTTCTATTAAAATCCGCCTTAGAGTTTGCGGTTTGCATTGTGAGGCACTACCATTGTAGCAAAATCTACAACGGGAGCTTTCTTTGGTTCTTTCTTTGGCGGACAAAGAAAGAATATAAAAAAGATCATATTTTAAAATTTTATTTGGTTATTTGCTAACTTTACCTTAAAACTATTAGCTATGCCTTTTGAGCCAGATAAAATTGATCTAAAAATTATTAAACTGCTGCAAGAGAATGGTCGAATCACCAATCTGCAACTTTCATCCAACATCGGTTTATCTCCGGCTCCTACGCTTGAACGTGTGCGGAAACTTGAAAATGCCGGCTATATTAAGAGTTATCATGCATTGGTGGATGAAGAAATGTTAGGTTTAGGCATTAAATCGTTTATTCAGATTCAGTTGGATTTTCATACCCATAATGCTATACCTGAATTTGTAGAAGCCATCAAAACGATACCGGAGGTAACGGAATGCCACCATGTTACCGGACAATGTGATTTTATCTTAAAAGTATATGTAAAAGATATTAAATCGTATGAGCGACTTATCATGGAAAAGATTAGTAGAATTCCTTTCGTCAAAACGTTTCAAACCATGATGATTATGTCTACCTCTAAAAAAGAGCCGATTGTACCAATGGAGTACTAATCATATCTGCCAATCAATTGGCGTCTTTCCATGAGCAATTAAATAGTTATTGGTTTGTGAAAATGGTTTACTACCGAAGAAACCATTGTAAGCCGATAACGGAGAGGGGTGAGCAGAGGTAATGATTAAGTGTTTTGATCGATCAATGAGTTGGGCTTTTTGTTTGGCGTAGCTGCCCCAAAGAATGAAAACAATCCCCTCTCGTCTGGCAGAAAGCTCTTTAATTACCGTATCCGTAAATACTTCCCATCCTCGTTTTTGATGTGAAGCAGCGGTATGTGCCCGAACAGTTAATACTGCATTGAGTAATAAAACACCTTGATCAGCCCACTTAGTTAAGGTACCATGTTGAGGTATTTTAAATCCCTCAATGTCTGTACTCAATTCTTGATACATATTTTTCAAAGAAGGTGGGATCGCAACACCAGGTTGCACGGAAAAAGATAAACCATGCGCTTGGCCGATATTGTGATAAGGATCCTGCCCAAGGATAACCACCTTTACTTCATAGAAAGGTGTATGCGCGAAAGCATTGAAAATAAGCTTGTTTTGAGGAAAAACTTGATATTGTTTTTGTTCCTCTAATAGAAAATTTCTTAAATCATTCATGTACGGTTTGGAAAATTCCGGTTCGAGAACCTCTTTCCAACTTTTCTCAAGATTTATGCCCATTCCCAAACTTAAAAAATAAAAAAGTAAAAAGTAAAAATTCAAAAGTAAAAATTCGGCATTGAAAGAAAGTGAGACTAATTTTTATCGTTAGATGTTCTGAATGCAAAGCATTTTATCTAAGTTTGCATAAAATTTTAAAACGATAAAAATCAGAATAAAGAAATATGCCAAATTTCATCCGTATTATTTTAGCTTTTGTTTTACTGGGGGGAGCCGTTAGCCTTATAGTTTTTGGATTTTGGGGATGGGGTATTTTAGCCTTAGTTTTGGCCATTTTGGTATTTGTCACCTTTTTCTTTAATGAGAATATGCTAATTGCGCAATTTTATTTGAGAAAGGAAAATATGGATAAGGCCAAACAATGGTTAAATAAAATTACCAATTATGAAAGACAACTTATCCGTGCCCAACATGGATACTATCACTTATTAATCGGTTTAATAGAATCCCGTAATGCACCTTTACAGTCAGAGAAATATTTTAAGAAAGCACTGAGCTTAGGCATGCAGATGGATCATAATATAGCGTTAGCAAAATTAAGCCTTGCCGGTATAGCCATGGCAAAACGGAACAAACGTGAAGCAACTCAATTATTACAAGAAGCCAAAAAAGCGGATAAGAATAAACTGTTGGCCGATCAGATAAAAATGATGAAGGATCAAATGGGCATGTTAGATAAACAGCAAATGCGTTTCCGTTAAACAATAGCCATTCACACGGCTAATCTTCTTCTTCTAAAAGTTGCTTTTCGTATAATTCGAAATAGCTTCCTTTTGCAGCTAGCAATGCGTCATGTTTTCCCTCCTCAATCAATTGTCCTTGATCCATGACCAAAATATGATCGGCATTTTTTATCGTCGAAATCCGATGGGCAATGAAAATCACGCAATGGTCTTGAATAACTTGACTTAGGTTTTGTAATATCTCCTCTTCCGTCTTGGTGTCTACGGCAGATAGGCAATCATCAAACAGTAAGATTTTCGGATGTACGGCTAATGCGCGGGCTATGGAGACGCGTTGCTTTTGCCCACCAGAAAGCGTAATCCCACGTTCGCCAATGAACGTTTCAAAACCGTTTTCAAATGCCATGATATTTTGGTAAACCACTGCTTTTTTCGCGGCATCCTCAACGGTTTCCATATGCAGTTCATCCACGCCAAACGCTATGTTTTTAGCAATGGTATCGGAAAAAAGAAAAACCTCTTGTGGAACAAAGCCAATGATACTTCGATAACCATGAAGATCAAGTTGTTGAATAGGGGTGTTGTCAATTAGTATTTGTCCCTCTTGCACATCGTACATGCGCATTAATAAACGGGCAATAGTCGACTTTCCCGATCCAGTTTTTCCAATGATTGCCAGCGTTTTTCCTGGATGGATTTCAAATGAAAGATTTTTAATGGCTGTTATACCAGTATCAGGATAGGTAAAACTTACATTTTTAAAATGAATGTTTCCTGAAAAATCGATTTTTTTTGTGCCAGATTTTATTTCCGGCTCGGTTTTTAAAAATTCATTAATTCTTTTTTGGGATGCTGCTGCTCGTTGCACCAAGGAGGTTACCCATGCTAAAGACATCGCCGGAAACGTCAATTGATTAACATAAACGATAAACTCAGCAATATTTCCGGAAGTTATACTTCCTTGAATAACTTCGGTACCGCCCACGTACACGGTGATGATCGTGCTAAGCCCAATTAAGAGTAGGATGAGCGGGAAAAAGATGGCTTGAACTTTTACTAACGAAAGGGAAACTTTTTTGTAAGCAACGCTTTCATCTACAAAAACTTGTTTTTTAACGGTTTCGCGACTATACGCTTTTATCACGCGAATACCCGAAAATGTTTCTTGAACGAAGGAACTTAATATAGAAAGCTGTTGTTGAATGCTTTCGCTCCTTTGGTTAATGATTTTGTTGATAAAAAGAATAACTATCGAAAGTATAGGAATAGGGATCAAAGCACAAATAGCCAATTTAGCATTTACCTGAAACATGGCACCAATAACCATCAGAGAAAGTACCAACGTATTTATGGAATACATGATTGCCGGACCAAGATAGGCACGTACCCTGCTTACGTCTTCTGTAACCCGATTCATGAGATCGCCGGTGTTATTTCGCCTAAAGAAAGCCATGTTCAGTTGTTGGTAATGAGCATATATTTCATTTTTAAGATCATATTCAATATGCCTGGACGTAAGAATGATGGTTTGCCGCATTAGAAAAAGAAATAAACCCCTAATTAAGGCAAGCAATAGTACAAGGGCTCCGAAAAATAATAAGCTATAACCAAAGAGCTCATAAACAAGTGCTTGTCTGTCAAAGCCGTTAAATAATCGGTATAAAGCAATATTTTCTTTTACTAAATCAAAAGCCATCCGGATAACTTGTGCTGGTATTACCCCAAAGTAATTGGATAATATGACGAATAGGATGCCCGGAATGATTCGCCATTGATATTTACGGAAGAATTTATTTAGATAAGCTAAATGCTTCATGAATAGAATAAAATTTTAGAGTGAGATCGAAGAAAACAAAATTACAAATTTGCTTCATATAGACATAAAAGGGGAAGAGAATTCACACACACAGCCAACAATAATTTAGCTGCTTTACTGAAAAGATACCGATAAAATTACTACTTTTGCGCAGGATTGCCGATACTAAAATGTTAATATAATATATGTCTTCCGAAACGCCATACTCCCAGATGTTTGCTTCGCTAAGCCAATATGGGCATCAAAAGATCATATTCTGTCAAGACCTGAGTATAGGTTTAAATGCCATTATTGCCATTCATGATACAACGCTAGGACCCGCTATTGGTGGAGTTCGGATGTTGCCCTATAAAACGGAGCTTGAAGCTATTGAGGATGTGTTGAGGCTATCGAGGGCAATGACCTATAAATCAGCTATTAGTGGGGTAAACTTAGGAGGGGGGACTGCCGTCATTATCGGTGATCATCGTACACAAAAATCGGAAGTAATTTTGCGAAGGCTAGGACAATTTGTGGAGGAGCTCAATGGCTCATTTATTGCTTCGTTGGATATGGGTACCACATCTAAGGATATGGAATTTATACACATGGAAACAAATCATGTGGTTGGCTTACCTAAATCTCTTGGAGGTAGTGGCGATACTGCTCCCTTCACCGCTAAAGGAGTTTTTTTCGGCATTAAAGCCGCTATCAAAGAGCTCTATGGTACGGATAGCTTAGCCGGTAAGACAATTGCTGTACAAGGTACCGGAAAAGTAGGAGAGCACTTGGTTTCATTATTACGGGAAGAAAACGCAAAGGTTTATGTTAGTGATATAGTGGAAGATCGAATGATCCACGTATCCAATAAATATGGTGCCGTAGCCATTGCACACAATAACGTGTTTGATATGGAGTTAGATGTATATGCACCTTGTGCCCTTGGTGGAACAGTTAATAGTCATACCATTGATCGGATGCGTTGTAAGATTATTGCTGGTTCTGCTAATAACCAACTGGCAGATGATACCGTACATGGAGCAAAGCTTTTGGAAAAGGGAATTATATATGCACCGGATTTTTTAATTAATGCTGGAGGACTTTTAAGTTGCTATGCAGAGATTGCCGGGTACAATGTGTTACGTAGTGCTTCCCTTACAGAAAATATATATGATGCAACCCGCTCGGTAATACAAAAGTCGGCAAAAGAAAATATACCAACACATTTGGCCGCCATGCAAATTGCAGAAGATCGGATTGCGCAGATCAAGAAGATAAAACAAAATTAATTAAATAGGCTTAGTAATTACAGGCTAAAGCCGACAAAAAAATCGTTCTTTAAACATGTTGAATAGAAGGCACCTAAGGGTCAAAGTATTACAAACGGTATATGCATATCAGCAATCTGATGATAAAAATATAAACCACGCTGAAAAGGCTTTACTAAAAAGTGTAGATCAAGTATATGAGATGTATATTTGGGTCTTGGCTTTATTGACGGAAGTAGCGGATTATGTTATTATAGATGCTGAGGAGCGCGCAAATAAGTATTTGCCAAGTGAGCATGATCTTAATGCCAATACGCGTTTAGCAAGTAATACATTCATAGAGTTGTTGAAACTAAATGAAGAATTTATTGGGTTGTCAAAAAAATATAAGGTCGATGCGGTCTTTGATAGGGAGTTAATCAAAAGTGTTTTTCACATTTTAAAACAATCCCCAGAATATACTAGCTATTTGGATGCAGAAGACAGGACCCTAAAAACAGAAAAAGACATTATCAAGTTCATTTTTAAAAAAATCATCTTAAGATCTCCAGCAATTGAGCAGGTATTCGAAGAACATTTTATCAATTGGACAACAGATAAAGACGTTTTGCAAGCGCTACTGGCTAAGACCTTAAAGAATTTTAATAGTGAAGATCCGGAAAAGAACCAATTAGCACCATTATGTCCGAATTGGACAGAAGATCGGGCATTTATAGTTGATTTGTTTCGTCTAACCATTAAACATGGGGATGACTATCAACGGTATATTTCAGGCAAGACCAAAAATTGGGAAGCAGACCGTATCGCATTGATTGATACGCTGCTCATGCGGATGGCTATCGTTGAGTTACTTAATTTTTCGTCTATTCCAGTAAAAGTTACGATCAATGAATACATCGAGATTTCGAAGGAGTTTAGTACTCCAAAAAGTAATTCTTTTATCAATGGAATTTTGGATAAGATTTTGATAGAACTTCAAAGAGAAGGAAAGATTAGGAAGTTTGGTAGAGGTCTAATTGGTTAACCTTTGCTTATTAAAAAACGCGTCACGAAACAATTTATTCAAATAAAACACAGCTAAATAAAGCGTTTATAAAAAATACAATTTATGAAAACCAAATTCGTTACCTTAGCATTTGTTGCGTCACTTTTAGCGGCGTGCAACAATACTTCCAAAAAGGAAGATAAAAAGGACGCTGGAGAACTTATAGAAAGTGTTAACACAGCCGATAATACGGGCATTAATGCGGATGTACCTGATTCAGCAGCGGTTGCTAATGCACCAGTGATGAAGTTTGATGGTGATACGTATGATTTTGCTAAAATAAAACAAGGGGAAAAGGTATCACATGTTTTTGAATTTACCAATACTGGTAAATCGCCATTGATCATTAACGATGTACAAGCCGGTTGTGGATGTACCACTCCTAAATTTAGTAAAAAACCTGTTGCACCAGGTGAGAAAGGAAGTATCGAGATAGGTTTTAATAGCAGTGGTCAAAGAGGAGCACAGCATAAAATTATTTCTGTATATAGCAATGCTGAACCCAAACAACTGATGTTGCACTTAAAAGGTGAGGTAGAAGAATAATCAACTCAATTTAAATATATATTCATGACGACAGCAGCAATTTTATTACAAGCCGGAGGTGGAGGAATGTCATCTCTTATTATGATGGGATTAATTGTGGTAGTATTTTATTTCTTTATGATACGCCCACAAATGAAAAAACAAAAAGAGCATAAGAAATATATTGAAGATTTAAAGCTAAACGATAAAGTCGTAACAACAGCAGGAATTCATGGGCGTATTGTGGAAATGGGAGAGAATACGTTTATTATAGACGTTGGCGGTGGAACACGCATTAAATTTGATAAATCGGCTATTTCTTTAGATGCTTCTAAATTAGCGAATACAACGAAACAGGCAAGCGTAAGCAATAGTGATGAAAAAAAGTAACACAGGGCATTTTTAAATTTGCTCGGTGTGAACAAATTAAATACCTAACAATTGTTGAAACCGATTGCGGTTGCTACCTTTGTTAGGTATTTTTATAGGTAGCGTATTGTGGCATTATTAAACTTAAATAAAAAACAACAGAAAAAACTCAGTTTATTCGCCTTTTGCCTCTTTGTGTCGTTTTTGGTTTGGAGCTTATTTGCCTTATCTAATCGCTATATCTATACCGTTAAGGCGTCTTTGAATTATGTGAATATTCCGCCTAAACGTGCTTTCCACCCTCTGCAGTCGGATACCGTAAATATGCAAGTTGAGGGTACTGGTTGGCAAGTGCTCTTTTCTAATCTTCGCTTAAAGCCGCAAGGGATCCAGGTTGATTTAAGCGGCTTAAAAACTAGGGATTGGGTGCTGTTTTCTAACCAATTAGGTTATATTAATAGACACTTTAGCGCTAATCAGCGTATTGTATCCATTTCTCCAGACACACTTTTCTTTAACTTTTCAAAACAAGACGTAAAAAAGGTAACGGTTAATTTATCCAAAGACATTAACTTTAGAAAACAATACGACATCGTTGGGGATATAAAAATTGAACCAAAATTTGTTACGGTAACCGGACCATTAGAAGACCTAGTTTTGATAGATGGTTGGGCAACAGATACCTTAAGAAGAATAGATGTTGACCAGCATATTGAAGCTAGAGTAGCACTGTTGAAAAGCGAAAAAGCTAATATAAATGTTCACCCAACGACGGTTGATGTTAAAATTCCTGTTGGCGAAGTGACTGAAAAAATTATTGATGTACCCATAAAAGCCGAAAATGCAAAGGCATTTCGGACAGTTAAAATCCTTCCTGAGAAAGTTAAATTAACGGCCATTGTTTCATTAGATAAATATGAAGCGTTAGACAGAGATATGTTTGAAGCGGTTATTAATCTAAATGATTGGCGTAGCTTAAGCATACAACAGTTACCTATTATTATTACCAAGCAACCCGATTTTGTCAAGGTGATCAAAGTTGAACCTCAAAATGTTGAATTCTTGTTATGGAAGTGACTGAAAGAAAATTGCACGTGGGCATTACGGGTGGTATTGGCGCTGGCAAGTCGGTAATCAGCAACATGTTTGAGGTATTGGGGTATCCTGTTTTTTATGCTGATGATATCGCCAAAAAAATCATGATTCAAGATCAAGATTTAATATCGGCTATCAAAGGTCATATTGGAGACCAAGCTTATTTTGAGAATGGGGCGCTCAATCGGAAATGGCTAGCCGATACGGTGTTTAATGATCAAGAAAAACTTAACCTGCTTAATACATTAGTTCATCCTGCAACGATAAGAGCCTATGAGCGTTGGAGGGATGAACAGCAAATGGCAATAACGTTTAAAGAAGCTGCTCTTTTATTTGAAAGTGGTACCTATAAACAAAACGATTATACAATATTAGTTACTGCTCCGAAAGAACTTCGAATAGCTAGGGTAGTAGCTCGAGATCAGGTGACGGCTCAGCAGGTAATTGATCGAATGAATAAGCAAATGGACGATGCTGATAAAGAAAAGTTGGCTGATTTTGTTATTGAAAACGATGAAATACATGCCTTAATTCCGCAAGTTTTAAACATTGAGCAAATCTTATGGAGCAGATTGGAGCGTAAAATTGAAACTTGAAATTAAAACAGACTTTCTCCAGTTAAACGAAAAAGGACTTTATTGTCCTTACGGCGAATTTTACTTAGATGCCCAACGGGCTGTTGATAAGGTTGTGGTATCCCATGGACATGGAGATCATATAGTGGCAGGCTGTAGGGAGATTTTTAGTACAGTTCCGACACGTTTTTTTATGGAGCATCGTTTTGGCAAGAACGCGGGTAAACATTTTCATACGTTTCCCTATGGAAAAGAATTTCTTATAAAAGAGGTTGCCCTTACTTTTTTTCCTGCTGGTCACATATTAGGATCTGCTTTGGTTTTAATGGTATACCAAGGAACGCGCTATTTATATAGCGGAGATTATAAATTGCAGTCGGATGAAACGTGTGAGGCTATTCAATTAGTCAAAGCCGATGTATTCATTACGGAAAGCACGTTCGCAAGTCCATCGGTAAAACATCCAGATGCTATTCAGGAGATTAAAAAATTAAATGCTATCAATCACCCTATTTTATTAGGTGCTTATGCCCTAGGTAAAGCACAGCGATTAACCGCACTTATTCATACACATTGCCCTGATAAGCAGGTGTTAATTCACCATGCGATTTTGCCATTTCATAAACTATACGATCAATTAGGAGCATTACATTGGAATTATCTTCCTTATAATCGGAAGTTAATGAAAGACAATCCCAATCGTTCGATATATATCGTTCCTCCATTAACCTTTAATAGCTATATAAAAGCAAAAAATGTGATCAGAGTCTTTGCCTCTGGTTGGGCAAGATTACAAAAAGGGAATCAATTAGCGCTTTTTATTTCGGATCATGTTGATTGGGATGATATTATCGCCACGGTAACATGGGTCGAACCGAAAGAAATATGGACTCTTCATGGGGATGGCAGTGCCCTACAAGATTATTACAACACAATAATTCCGGTAAAACAACTTTAGTTACAGATATATTATTATATGAGATTTTAACCTGCATGACACGTTAGACCTTAAATGCTGAGAGGTATACGACTTATTGCCTATTGCTGAATTTGGGTTTAAATCTATATATTCGTATTTAAATTATAATGCGTATATATGAAGATAGAAGACGTACTCCATACCAATAACTTTGAAAGCGAATATCATAAAGCTTCTCTAAATATTATTTATACCAGTAATTTTATTCAAGGTTTATTTAAAGAGGTGATCGACCGGGAAAATATCACGTTACAGCAATTTAACGTTTTACGCATTTTACGTGGACAACAGGGAAAACCGTCTACCATAAACCTTTTGAAGGAACGGTTATTGGATAAAATGTCTGATGTAAGCAGAATTGTAGATCGTTTGGTACAGAAAAAATTGGTGTCTAGATGTATCAGTGATAAAGACCGTCGCGCAGTTGATATCTATATAACAGCAGCGGGTTTAGCCATCCTGAAACGGTTGGATCAGGAAGTCAATACGCATCGCTTGTTAGGCCATCACCTTTCCGAAGAAGAATGTGAGCAACTCAATTGCTTGTTAGATAAAATGAGGGGGTAGTAGGCAGTAAGTAATAGGCAGTAGGCTTATAACTTACAGCTTATAACATATCACTAAGTAACGAGATACCAACACCCAGCAATACCGCAATAAGTTTCTTTTTATTGAAATGATGATGATCCGCTGAAGAGGACTCAAATAATATCGTCGTAGAAATATGTAAAAATATACCGATGACAATAGCCATCATCTTATTAAAGTATTTTTCTATTTCACCTATTCCTCCATTACTAATAGCGGTACTTGTAAAAAAACCTAATGGTGCCATTAACGCAAAAATAACCAGGCAAAATACAATGTTGCGTTTACTAGCGGCTGATTGAACAAGTAAACTGCCTAAAGCAAATGCCGCTGGTATGTGATGTATGGCTATACCAAAGAGCAGCTCCCTTTGGGGGCCTTTAGCCAAAGGCATTCCTTCTAGAAAGGCATGCAGGCAAAGGCTAATCATCACACCATAAGGGAATGGGCCGTAGTAGTGTGTATGTTTATGGATATGGCCGTGTTCTACACCTTCAGAGAACTGCTCTAATAGTAACTGAAATAAAAAACCGATCAATACAAATAACCCTACATGATCTGCATCATTTGCATTGTAAATCTCGGGGATCAGATGAAGTACGGTAATGGAGAAAAGATAAGCACCACTAAAGGACAGGATAAGCTTTAAGAGATTGGCGTTATCTTTTTTTACAAAGAATACTGCAATCCCACCTAAAAAGGCTGAGCCAAATAAGATAGAGCATATACTGAGCATCATTGCTGCGAAATGGATTGATTTTCCGGTTGAATACGTAGAAATAGTCGGGCAATAATATAGCCAATAAGCGCACCGAAAAGCGCTCCGCAGATGACATCGATTGGGTAATGGACACCAACATAAATTTGGGCAAAGCTAACTAGAAAAGCCCAAATCAATGCTAACCAAAGAATCGATTTCCATCGCCTTCGGTAAACCATGATTAAAAATAAGGCAATAGCAAAGTGATTACTAGCATGTGAGGAAGGGAAACTATACCCACTCCCGCAGCGGATTCGACTGACCATTTCCCCTTTGAGTGCTAATTCATTACACGGCCTTACTCTTTTAACAAGCGGTTTTATCACCGAAGCCGACAAAAAGTCTGCTGCACCGAACGTTAATAATAAGAAAACCATCATAATAACACCCCTTTTTTTATACATTTTAATGGAAAAAATTAAAATGAATAAATATAGAGGGGCCCACGTATACGGATTGCGTAAATGTGGCATCAGCCAATCAAAACACGTATTGGCCATATCTTGATTAATGATCAAGAATAGGTCCGTGTCAAAGTGAAGTATTGGGGATAACATAGAGTCTTTTAAATAAATTGCAATCTCCGAACAGGTAAACGTTAAGCCGTAGATTCAATCGTGTTGCAAACATAGATAAATTGCTTTTTTTTAACAAATATTAGTTTTGTTTTACTGCTTTCCTTTTTGCTAGATTGTTCAAAAATGTTTGGTTATTAATAAGCAATATAGATCAATTTATTGACATCTGCCACATCATTTTTAGGGTAAACCTAAATAAAATAACTATCTGCAAGTTTACTTAAAATTAGTATACTTTTCGGCATGGCGCACTTAAACTCCTTTGGTTAATTTATCCGATAGTCATATACAGTAAATTTGAGCAATCGATTGTTTTCAATTTCCACTCCATCAAAAGAAAATCAAAGGAATTTAATACCAATAAAATCTTATTTTTACAGCTCATCATAATTTTTAACAAATGACATTGATTAAATCTATTTCGGGAATCCGTGGAACGATTGGTGGGAAGCCCGGTGAGTGCTTGACACCAATTGACATCGTTAAATTTACGGCTGCATTTGGAAAATACATAACGGCTAATAGCGCACATAAGAAGATTGTTATAGGCCGAGATGCTCGACTTTCAGGAGAAATGGTTAGCCACATCGTTATTGGTACCTTGCAAAGTATTGGTGTAGATGTTATTGATTTAGGACTATCAACCACACCAACGGTTGAGTTGGCGGTACCGGAGGAACAAGCTGCTGGAGGTATTATTTTGACGGCTAGTCATAATCCTGCAGAATGGAATGCGTTAAAATTATTAAATGAAAAAGGCGAGTTTATTAATGATAAGGAAGGAAAGGAAGTGTTGGCTTTGGCAGAAGAAATGGACTTTGATTTTGTAGATGTTCATGCGTTAGGTAAATTATCCACAGATAATAGCTATCAGGAAAAACACATCGAAAAAGTTCTTGCTTTACCTTTAGTAGATAAAGCTGCCGTGGCTAAAGCCAATTTTTCTGTAGTAGTAGACGCTGTAAATTCTACCGGAGGAACATTTGTCCCTGCTTTACTTCGCGCAATGGGGGTAACAACCATATATGAATTGTATAGTGAGCCAACGGGGCGGTTTGCACATAATCCAGAACCACTTGCAGAAAATTTAAAGGACCTGTCGAATTTGGTTAGAGAAAAGAAAGCGACTTTGGGTATTGCTGTTGATCCCGATGTGGACCGTCTATGCTTTGTTATGGAAAATGGGGAGATGTTTGGTGAGGAATATACGCTGGTGGCTGTTGCTGATTATATCTTACAGCATACCCCTGGAAACACGGTGTCTAATTTGTCGTCTACTAGGGCATTAAAAGATGTGACCGAAAGACATGGAGGTCAATACTTTGCTGCCGCGGTAGGTGAGGTAAATGTGGTAACGAAAATGAAGGAAGTAGATGCTGTTATCGGTGGGGAGGGTAACGGTGGCGTTATTTATCCGGCTACACATTACGGTAGAGATGCACTTGCAGGTATTGGTATCTTCTTGACTTATCTTGCAAAAAGCGGCAAGAAAATTTCAGAATTAAGGGCTACTTATCCAGCGTACTATATGTCAAAAAAGAAAATTACGCTGACTCCAGGTCTGGATATCGATCAATTGCTTCAGGTTATGGAAGAGAAATATACAGCTGTGCCCCATAGTACAATCGATGGTTTGAAAATAGATTTTGAAAATGAATGGGTGCATCTACGCAAATCAAATACAGAACCTATCATACGGGTATATACAGAAGCGCAGACACAAACTGGAGCGGATGCTTTAGCTGATCGGATAATTGCAGAGATAGAGGCTGTTTTGTCTTAGTGCCATCACAGATGTGAAAATGCTATGTATATGACAAAAATTAATGACCTATAAAACGCAGATTGCTTGATACATCGGTCGCAATGACAAAAAACTTTTTGTCATGTACTAAAAAGGAAATAATAGTCTTTTAAGAATTACTTCGTAGTTTTGTACATGCGAGTTTATTTAGATAATGCAGCAACCACTGCAATTGACGAAGCGGTTTTGCAAGAGATGATGGTTGTTATGCGTGAAGAATATGGTAATCCTTCATCGATTCATGCGGATGGCCGAAAAGTCAGAACACTTATTGAAAAAGCGCGGAAAAAGATTGCATCATTATTGAATGCTTCACCTGCCGAGATATTTTTTACGTCCGGTGGAACGGAGGCAGATAATACAGCTATTAGAAGAGGGATTTTGGACCATAAGCTTACATATGCTATAAGTTCTCCATTGGAACATCACGCTGTGCTGCATACCTTGCAAGAGATGGAGCGAGAGGGCCAGATAAGATTGGATTTATTGTCTGTAGATGGCAAGGGAAATGTAGATATTCATCAGCTGGAAGACTTGTTGAAAAATGGACCGCGAGCTCTGGTCTCGCTAATGCATGCTAATAATGAGCTCGGAACAAAAACACCTATCGATAGCGTGGCTGCTTTATGCACAGACTATCAAGCCTTGTTTCATTCAGACACCGTTCAAACGATGGGGCATTTTGTTCATGATCTAAGAAATTTAAACGTGAGTTTTTTAGCAGGAGCCGCACATAAATTCCATGGGCCAAAGGGAATAGGATTTCTTTATATCAATAGTGCTGTTAAAATAAAACCTTTTATCTATGGGGGTGCCCAAGAGCGGAATATGCGTGGCGGTACAGAAAATGTTTACGGTATTGTTGGATTGGCTAAGGCGTTAGAGCTGGCTTATACCCATATGGATGAACATCGCCAGCATATACAAGGGCTAAAAGATTACATGCAGCAGCAGCTTTTAAGTGCTATTCCCGACGTACGTTTTAATGGTGAAACAGATCCAGAGAAAAGTTTGTATACCGTACTGAACGTTTCTTTTCCAGCTGCTGATATGGGAGACATGTTATTATTCAATTTAGACATTGCTGGAGTCTCTGCATCTGGTGGGAGTGCCTGCAGTTCAGGATCCAATGTTGGCTCACATGTATTAACAGCTATTGGTGCAGACCCAAATAGGCCTTCCATTAGATTTTCCTTTAGTAAGTTTAATACCAAAGAAGACATCGATTTTGTTGTTGAAAAACTTAAAGAGATTTGCTTGGAAAAAGTTTAAAAGATAAGCTAAATTAATATTTTACATTTTCTCCAACAAAAGTGCGTGTTCGCCTGTTGTTCTACTAAAATCTGTTTAGGTTGTATATTTTAATGAGGAGGTTTTATGAATGATGAACTGAAAGATAGGAAGAGCGATAAACAAACAATAACGGAAAAAAGTGGGAAGAAAAAAATAATTGAAGTAAATACAGGAGAGAGTTTTGCTGAACGGCATCATCATAGAAAAAATGAAGGTCCCACATTTACCAATGAGCCGCCAACAGAAAATCGCTCATAAAAGAAAGCCGGAAATTTCCGGCTTTCTTTTTATTTCAACATGTTCAAAAAGGAAGCGATTTTATGTTTCATCTCCCTTCGGTCTACAATAAAATCAAGAAAGCCGTGTTCCAAAACAAATTCGGCGGTTTGAAATCCTTTGGGTAAATCCTTTTTTATCGTTTCTTTGATGACACGCGGACCGGCAAAACCAATCAATGCACCCGGTTCAGCAATGTTAATATCACCCAACATGGCATAAGAAGCCGTAACGCCTCCTGTGGTCGGGTCTGTTAATAAGGATATGTAAGGGAGTTTAGCTTCACTTAATAAGGCAAGTTTTGCAGACGTTTTGGCCATCTGCATCAACGAAAATGCCGCTTCCATCATACGAGCACCTCCCGATTTTGATATCAATAAGAACGGTAATTTATTTTTGATGCAATAATCAATAGACCTAGCTATTTTTTCGCCTACTACAGATCCCATTGATCCGCCAATAAACGTAAAGTCCATACAAGCAATGACAAGATCCAAGCCCTCAATTTTACCATGTCCACAGCGGATGGCATCGTTTAATCCAGTTTTAGCATGGCTTTCAGCAATGCGCTCTGTATATTTTTTGGTGTCTTCAAAATGAAGTGGATCTGCAGAGCGTAAATTGCCAAATAGTTCTATGAATTGATTATCGTCAAAAAGTACGGAGAAATATTCTGCCGATCCTATCCGTAAATGATACCCGCAATATTGGCAAACGTACTTATTTTCAATCTGCTCAGATTTCAATAAGGGTTTTTTACATGATGGACATTTGTTCCATAAGCCATCAGGTGCTTCTTTTTTATTCTCTGTTGCCGTGCTGATGCCGGCACGATCTCGTTTAAACCAAGCCATTCAAAAAATATTAGAGGTTACAAAGAAACAAAAAAAATGAATAAAATGTGTTTTTTAACGGATGATATTAGCAGCCCTTAATGACGACCTAAACAAGCGAAGTCAATATAAACACCATTTTAATACGATTGTCTGAGGGGCAACTATGTTTCTGAAGATCGATGTAATAAAAGAAATGCATCGGAAGAATATCATCAAAAAAAATGAACGGAAGTAGCTTATGTTAAATAAATTCCCTACTTTCGGAAATCAAAAATTAAACAACGTATTACAATATTACAAAATGAGTTTAAAAGGTTATAAAGGTGTTGTGCATGGAGATGCTGTACAAGAATTATTTGAAATTGCAAAGAAATATAAATTTGCCCTTCCTGCAGTAAATACCATCGGAACAAATTCAATTAATGCCGTTATGGAAACGGCTAAGGCAGTTAATTCACCAGTCATTATTCAGTTATCAAATGGTGGAGCTCAATTTTATGCCGGTAAAACATTAGATAATACCCAATTGCAAGCATGTGTTTTAGGTGCGGTTTCAGCGGCTAAGCATGTACATTTATTGGCCGAACACTATGGTGTAGCGGTCATTCTGCATACCGATCATGCGGCTAAAAAATTACTGCCTTGGATAGATGGTTTGTTGGATCATGGTGAAGCATTTTTTGCTCAACACGGTAAACCGTTGTTTTCTTCACATATGTTGGATTTATCTGAAGAGCCTATCGAAGAAAATATCGAAACATCTAAAAAATATTTGGAACGTATGAAACCGCTAGGAATGACGGTCGAAATCGAATTAGGTGTAACGGGTGGGGAAGAAGATGGCGTAGACAATAGCGATGTAGACAGTTCAAAATTATATACACAACCAGCGGAAGTAGCTTATGCTTATGAAGAATTAAGTAAGGTGAGTGATAAATTTACGGTTGCCGCTGCTTTTGGGAATGTCCATGGCGTTTATAAGCCTGGAAATGTTAAATTGCAACCCATTATTTTGAAAAATTCCCAAGATTACATTAAAGAAAAATTCAATTTATCGGATGAAAAACCAGTAAATTTTGTTTTTCACGGTGGATCTGGTTCTTCTCCTGCTGAAATTGAAGAGGCGATCTCCTATGGAGCGATCAAGATGAATATTGATACGGATATGCAGTGGGCATTTTGGGAAGGAATAAAAGATTATTATAAAGCTAACGAAGCTTATTTGCAAAGCCAGATAGGCAATCCTGATGGAGAGGATGCTCCAAATAAAAAATATTATGACCCACGTGTTTGGTTACGCAAAGGAGAAGAAAGCTTTGTGAAGCGCCTTACACAGGCATTTGAAGAGCTCAATTGCATTAATGTTAATGATAAGCTCTAAAAATTGATAAAATCAGTTGAATATAAAAAAAGGAAGCTCATGAGCTTCCTTTTTTTATATTCAACTATATGATGTCCTCTAATTTTCAAAGCCAGCAGACAGCTATATTTACAACTGCTTATAACCCTACCGCACTTATTACCGATCTTCCCATTGACTGTCCAGAAATTTACTAATAGATAAAAAATATAAAACAAAATACGCAGTTAATCCTTTCTATAGAAGAAATAAGTGATAATGGCATTGCCCTTATCCAATAAAAATACTAAAACTAATTAATTATTATGGGAAATCTATTGTATCTTATCGCTGTCGTATTAGTCATTATTTGGGCTATTAGCTTTTTTGGGGGATATGTAAATGGAGGGATTATTCATGTATTATTGGTAATCGCTATCATAGCCGTTTTGCTCAGAATCATAAGAGGAGCCGCTTAAGCGTATAAGCTAAGGATTAGGCCTTCATCATGATTTCAGCAAGCAATAAATCTTCTGGAAAGGTGATTTTAATGTTTCGGGTATCCCCTTGGATAATACCAATAGGATACCCGAACTGTTCTACAACAGACGCATCATCCGTAAATTGTTCTTTGTAAGATTGATCATAAGCCTCAAGTAGTATGTTAGCCGGAAAAAATTGGGGCGTTTGGACTAAAAAAACCCGAGTTCGATCTAATGCGCTCGTCGTTTGACTGCCCTCAATGCGTATCCTAATCGAATCCTTACTTGGAATTGCGGTGACGAACGAGGTGTTAAGTTGACTTACTTTAGCAAAACCTTCGTCGATGATTTTTTTTGAGATAAGTGGCCTCACTCCATCATGCACAGCAATATAACCTTGCTTATCTTCTGATAGATCATTTTTAATATGCTGCAGACCATTTAGTACCGAATGAAAACGTGTAGGTCCACCAGCGATAATCGTGTGCGAAATAGTGAAATCATGTTTCTTACAAAGCTGATTCCACTCTCCAATTAATGACGAATTTAAGACTAATACGAGTGTAGGACAAGCAGTACAATTGGCAAAGGCTGCTAGTGTATGCATTAAAACAGGAAGCCCGTTTAGCGGTAAAAATTGTTTGGGAACTTCGCTTCCCATTCGGGTCCCTGTTCCTCCTCCAACAATTATCGCATATTGCTTTGCCATCGATCAACCCTTATGCTTTTAATTAAATAATAAGCATAGCATCCCCATAGCTATAAAAGCGGTATTTTTCCTTAACAGCTACCTCATAAGCGTGCATCACATGTTCGTATCCACCAAAAGCACAAATCATCATGAGTAGGGTAGATTCTGGTGTATGAAAGTTAGTGATCATGCTGTTTGCGATACTAAAGTCGTATGGAGGAAAAATAAACTTGCTGGTCCAATCATTGGCAGCTTTTAGCGTTTTATTAGCCGATACTGCTGATTCAATCGAGCGCATGGTGGTGGTTCCTACCGCACAAACTCTTCTCTTATCGGCAATAGCTTTATTAACAAGATCAGCATCTTTTTGCTCAATGATGAATTGTTCAGAATCCATTTTATGTTTGGTTAGGTCTTCTACCTCAACTTGTCGGAAGGTTCCTAAACCAACATGCAGCGTAACCTCGGCAAATTCAACTCCTTTCAATTCTAACCGTTTCATTAATTCCCGGCTAAAATGCAAGCCAGCCGTTGGAGCGGCTACAGCGCCTTCGTTTTTGGCAAAAATAGTTTGATATCTGAATTTGTCTTCAGGAGTAGGTTTCCTTTTGATGTACTTGGGAAGAGGGGTTTCTCCTAGTATTTCGATGTTCCTTCTAAACTCTTCGTCCGTACCGTCAAATAAAAACCGAATAGTTCTCCCACGGGAAGTGGTGTTATCCACTACTTCTGCAACCAAAAGATCATTTTCTCCAAAATAAAGTTTGTTTCCAACCCTGATTTTCCGTGCAGGGTCAACCAAAACATCCCATAATCGAAGTTCCTTATTTAGTTCACGAAGTAAGAATACTTCTATAGTAGCACCGGTTTTTTCCTTATTACCGTATAAGCGGGCGGGAAATACTTTGGTGTTATTGAGTATCATGACATCATGCTCGTCAAAGTAGTTCAATACATCCTTGAAAATTTTATGTTCGATGGCACCGGTTTTACGATCTAAAACCATTAAACGAGCCTCGTCTCTGGTTTCCGAAGGTTCGTGGGCAATTAAAGAATCAGGTAGATTAAACTTAAATTGAGATAACTTCATATGTTGCGAAATTTATATATTCTATTTTCTTTTGTTGTGGGAAGGTTAAAACAAGCCTGAACACGTTAATAACAAAAGATTATTCGATTTGTTGTTTCTAATTTTCTTTACAGCTAATAAATTAGCGCGCAAATTTAAGAAAAATATGTTGTAAAAGTATACGTATAGTAGAAGCGTTACATAGTTTTTAGAAGAATTGATAGTAAACCCTGCATGTAACAGGCCATATGAAAAAAAAATACCGATAATGTAACCTTCGTAGCCAATTGTTGTCTTAAGGATATATGATGTTTCTAAAGTTATTTTTTGAAAGCTTTCGGTTTGCTTTTTCTGCGTTAAAGGAAAATAAAACGCGTACCTTTCTATCTTTACTTGGGGTCACTATTGGGATTATGACCATTATTGGTATTTTTTCCGCTGTCAATACGCTCCGGGCAAATTTGGAAAGCAGTGTAGAAAAACTCGGAAGCCGATCAATTTATATACAGAAGTGGCCTTGGGGAGGTGGTGGTGAATACCCTTGGTGGAAATATGTGAACAGACCTGAACCTACCATCCGCGATTTTGAGCAACTTCGGCAACGAGCAACCTTAGCAGATGGAATTGCATTAGATGTTGGTGTTGCTAATAAAACGCTAAAGTACTTAAATAATAATGTGGAAAATGTTAACGTAAGTGCAGTTTCGCATGACTTTTATAAAATTCGGAATTTGGAATTTTCTTCAGGTCGGTATTTTACGGATAATGAATCGGAGCGCGGAACACCTGTCGTGATTATTGGTTCAACAATTGCAAAAGGCTTATTTCCGAATACAGATCCTATTGGTAAGAGTATACAAGCCCTTGGGAGACGCTTGACAGTAATTGGAGTGTTTAAAGAAGAAGGTGAAGGAATGTTGATTGATGTTTCCTTAGACAATATTGCCGTGGTGCCCTTAAATTTTGCACGTAATGTAATTAATGTTCGGAATGCTGGCCCTTCTATTATTGTAAATGCAATTGATGGTGTATCCTTAGACGAAGTAGAAAGCGAGCTTAGAGGAATCATGCGCTCTATTCATAGGCTTAGCCCAAAACAGGAAGACGATTTTGCGTTAAACCAGACAACCATTATTACAGCCCAATTAGATACGATGTTTACTATTGTAAATACGGCTGGTTTTTGTATTGGTATACTTTCAGTATTGGTTGGTGGCTTCGGAATAGCCAATATTATGTTTGTATCGGTCAAAGAACGAACGCACATTATCGGTATCCAAAAGTCGCTAGGTGCTAAAAACTATTTTATTCTTAGCCAATTTCTTATTGAGTCTGTGGCTTTATGTATTCTCGGAGGCCTGGCTGGACTTTTTGTCGTATATGGATTGGCATTTATCTTAAAACTTTTTGCTGGGATAGGTGTCGTTGTACATTTAGGAGAGGTACTGCTGGCTATTTTTATTTCTACCACCATCGGCCTGATTTCGGGTATTATACCGGCGATCATTGCCAGTAGATTAGACCCTGTAGAAGCTATTCGGAGTAAATAGCCTTCGGCTACGATAGTTTTAAGTTGTAGGCAACACGTAAAGCCATAAGCGTTCTAATTTCAGTATCCAGATTATTACGATATCGTTTTCGTAAATAATGCTCACCACAAGCCTTTATTCTTTTCATTTTTTATTAATATTGATTCTTCAATATGCAGCCTACTGTATGAAACATGATATAAAAATTTAATTTGTTTAACGTTAATCAAAAGAATCTAAATTTCTAACTAATACCAGATACTGAGATATGAATACAAAAAAAATGCTAAAAGTAATTGCGCTATTGGGAATATGTTCCGCTTGTTCCGTTCAACAGGATGGCTGGCAGGATTTATTTGATGGCAAATCGCTGTCGGGCTGGAAAAAGGTTGCCGGTGATGCCGTGTTTACCGTGGAAGACGGACAGCTGGTTGGCCAAACAGTACGCAATACCGGTAATACCTTCCTCATAACAGAAAAAGAATATGGTGATTTTATACTGGAGCTCGATGCCAAAATAGAAGGCGACCAGAATAATTCGGGTATCCAAACCCGAAGCCATATCGATCCCAATGGGAACAAGGGTAAAGGAAAGGTATATGGTCGTCAAATCGAAATAGATCCCACAGAACGAAGCTGGACTGGGGGCGTTTACGATGAAGCGCGAAGAGATTGGTTGTACCCATTAGAATTAAACACTTCTGCAAAATCCGCTTTTAAAAAGGGCGAGTTTAACCATTTCCGGGTAGAATGTATCGGCAATGAAACGAAAACATGGGTAAATGATATACCGGTGTCTTATGTAATTGATACCATAGATCAACAAGGTTTTATAGGCTTGCAGGTACATGGTATTGGCGATCATAGAGAAGAAGGAAAGAAAGTTTATTTTAAAAATATAAAAATTCAGACGGAAAATCTTCAACCGAAGAAAATTAGCGATCAACTTTATGTAGTGAATCTGGAACCCAATAAGCTGTCGCCCTTTGAACAGGAAAATGGCTATACCTTATTATATGATGGTAAAAGTAGCGACGGATGGGGCGGTGACAATCTAGATAGTTTTCCAAAACAGGGGTGGGAATATGCAAACGGAATACTACGTGTAAATCATCAGGATAAACCCAAAGATGGTAGGGCGGGTGATGCTATTACCAAAGAGCAGTTTGGTGCTTTTGATCTTTCTTTTGAGTTTAGGTTAACCGAAGGGGCGAATAGCGGACTTAAATATTTTGTAACACTGGATGAAGCCCATAAAGATTGGCCAATAGGGCTGGAGTACCAGGTTTTAGATGATGAACGACATCCCGACGCAAAAATGGGTAGAGATGGTAATCGAACACTTGCTTCTTTATATGATTTAATTACTGCCCAGAAACAGGCTCGATTTATACGACCGATTGGTGAGTGGAACAATGCTAGAATCGTCGTGACTCCTGATAATCATGTGGATCATTATTTAAATGGCGTAAAAGTGCTCAGTTATGTTAGGGGTTCTGATGATTTCAGAAAGATTGTAGCATTAAGTAAATTTAAAGATATTCCTAATTTTGGGGAAGCGAAAGAAGGGCATATCTTATTACAAGATCATGGAGATGAAGTAAGTTTTAGAAGTATCAAAATAAAAAAATTATAATAGTAAAATGAATAGAAGGGTGTTTTTACAACAGAGCGGATTATTGGGGGGTGGATTGCTAATGTTTGACGAAGTGGCCGCTAAATTAGGCAGCCAACGGTTAGATAAACCCTTAAGCATCGGAATGATTGGCTGTGGCGATCGGGGTAAAGGGGTGCTTTCGGTTATTAAATCGCTTCCAAATTTATATGCTATACATAGTTATTGCGACGTGTTGGATTTTAGGCTTACGGAGACAAAAAAAGTGTTAGGCGATATAAAAGCGAAGGAGTATAAAGACTACCGTGCGATGTTGGATGATAAAAGTTTAGATGCTGTTTATATTGCAGTGCCTTTAAATCAACACTTCAAAATCGCCAAGGATGCTATTTTGGCGGGTAAACATGTGTATGTCGAAAAGACCATGACGTTTACTATCGAAGACGCGAAAGCATTGGTGCAATTGGCCGATCAACATCCAAAACAGACGGTTCAGGTGGGCTATCAATATCGATACTCTCCCTTGTATTTCAAAGTGAAAGAAATGATTTCCTCTGGTTATTTGGGGAAGGTTTCACAGATCGATTGTAGATGGGACAGGAATGGAAGCTGGCGCAGACCTGTACCTAGCCCTGATTTGGAGCGGAAAATCAACTGGAGAATGTATAAAGAGTACTCAGGAGGTTTAGCTGCCGAATTGCTATCGCATCAAATTGACTTTATCAATTGGGCTTTTGACACGCATCCTAATGAAATTATGGGCGCTGGTGGTATCGATATTTATAACGACGGACGGGAAACATTTGATAATATCCAGGTAACATTTCGTTATAAAAAGGCGGGTATGATTGGTAATTTCGGCGCAACCTGCGGAAATGCCCGGGATGGATACTTGTTTAAAATTAAAGGAACGAAAGGAATGGTGTCGCTCTTAACCGACACGGGCTTATATTATCCAGAACGGGAAACCCGCAAAGAGTTGGAAACAGTGGATGGCGTTAGTGGAGCCACAAAGCTGGTATTTAATACCGATGGTGGTACACCTATCTTAAAAGAACCGACGAAAGACGGAACGTGGTATGCTTTACAGGAATTTTATAAATCGGTACAAAATAATACTATTCCTTCATCCAATGTACATCGCGGTGCTAGTGCAGCTATTTGCGTTGCAATGGCGAACAAGGCCATTTATAATGAGCATATAGAGTATTGGAAATCGTCTTATGATGTTTAAAAATGTATGAGGCAATAGGCTTTAAGCAATGAGCTTCAGGCATACAGCCTATGCATAATTAAGCAATAAACCTATAAGGTTTTAAAAACCTTATAGGTTTGTTTATTTTATAGGTTTACTCGTTTTTTGCTGAACATGAATCCAATTATGCTTTAAGCAATAGGCTTTACGCATATGGCCTACTGCCTAAAGCTTAGCGCCTACTTAAGCTTACCAAGCGCTGTTTTAATTCTACGCAACGCCTCGATAAGCTGCTGATCTGAAGCGGCGTAAGATAAGCGGATGCAATCGTTATTGCCAAAAGAATCACCGCCTACTGTAGCAACATGAGCTTTATTCAATAGATACAGCGCGAGGTCTGAGGAATTTTCAATTATATTTCCATCTTCATCCTTCCGTCCAAAAAATGCGCTGACATCCGGGAAGAAATAAAATGCACCTTCCGGTAGGTTAACTTTTACATCGGGTATATCCCGTAAAGCATCATAGACAAGGGATCTTCGCCTTTCAAAAGCTTCTTTCATTTTATGTACAGACTCCAGTCCGCCCTCATAGGCAGCAATTCCTGCCCGTTGGGCTATTGAACATGTTCCAGAGGTTGTTTGTCCTTGTAGTTTGTCGTTAGCAGCAGCAATTTCTTTACTGGCAGCAAGGTATCCTAAACGCCAACCCGTCATAGCATACGATTTAGAGAAGCCATTGATTAAGATTACGCGATCCTTGATGCTTTCAAATTGGGCGATAGATTCGTGTTTACTCTTAAAATTGATATGCTCATAAATCTCATCAGAGATGATGTAGATTTGTGGATGTTTTTCAAACACATCGACTAAAGCGGCTAGCTCTTCCTTGCTGTAAACACTACCGGTAGGATTACATGGAGAAGAGAACATGAACAATTTTGTTTTTTCAGTAATCGCATTTTCAAGCTCTTGAGGTGTGATTTTGAAATCACTCGCAATACTGGTGTTAATGAAAACTGATTTACCTTCCGCAAGATTGACCATTTCCGAATAAGATACCCAATAAGGAGTTGGGATAATGACTTCATCACCCGGATTAATGACACATAATATAGCATTTGATAAAGATTGTTTAGCTCCTGTAGATACCACAATCTGGGAAATATCGTAATCTAAACCATTTTCTTCTTTAAGTTTTTTGACAATGGCCTTTCGAAGTTCAGGGTAACCCGGAACAGGAGAATAACGTGTGTAATTCTCGTCTAAGGCCTTTTTTGCAGCATCTTTTATATGGTCAGGTGTATTAAAGTCTGGTTCACCTACGCTGAGACTAATAATATTGGCGCCCTGGGCGGCCAACTCCCTACCCAGTTTGGTCATCTTTAACGTGGCCGATTCGGATAGATTATTTATTCTTTCTGATAAAATTGATGTTGTGTCCATTATGCTACAAACCTACTATAAAATTCGGCCATTTTAAATTTTAAAGCCCATCTTTTTGTGATTTTTTGGTTCTTAATTGATTTATATATTATTTTGATAACAAATTAGGCTAAAGCTTGTTTATTTTTTCAATACGGATGAAAAAGATAGGAGCTTGTTGTTTTGGTATAAACTGAGTTTAAGTGGATTTTATACCTTTGTGTGTATAATTAAATGGGTTGCACAATAAAAATCCGTTTTTAAAAAAAGCGTTATTGTGAAGTACGAAGCAATCTACTTTTTTCGTTTATCAGATAGTCATGCGCCAGTAGTTGGGCAAATTGTCGTATATCTCTTCGCAATGATGGTAAACACCGGAAGGAAATCTATTGTGTGCCCAATTAAGTTTCGTTTACGTGAGAAAACAGAAAAAAATTATCTTATATTCTCTGGCTGCAGGGATTATTTTAATGCTTTCTAAATTTACGGCCTACTTGATAACGCACTCCAATGCGATATTAACAGACGCGGTAGAGAGCATTGTCAATGTCATCGCCAGCGGTTTTGCTTTTTATAGTATTTATCTTTCTGCCCAGCCAAGAGATGAAAATCACCCATATGGACATGGTAAAGTGGAGTTTTTTTCTGTTTTTCTTGAGGGAGGATTAATATTTATTGCGGGTATTTTAATCGTCGGAAAAGCATGCTATAATATTTTTTTTCCTGAGCAGATACAGCATATTTTAAAGGGGATAGGTATAATTACCGCCACCGGAATAGTGAATTTCAGTCTTGGAACGTATATGATTAAACAAGGGAAGACACTAAATTCACTAACCATTATGGCAGACGGTAAACATTTACAGGTCGACGCTTATAGCACATTAGGCTTATTGGTTGGTTTGTTCTTACTATATTTTACGGGAATACAACAAATCGATGTCTTTTTATCGTTGGGCTTAGGAAGTTATATTGTCTACAGTGGTTATGCACTTCTGCGAAAATCAATCGGCGGACTGATGGATGAATCAGACTTTGAATTAATAGATAAAGTAGTGCTTGTATTGGATACCTATCGAAAAGATTCTTGGATAGATATACATAACCTAAGGGTACAGCGGTATGGACATGAACTCCATATTGATTGCCATATGACCTTGCCTAATTATTTCGATTTGGTTAAAGTGCATGAGGAAGTATCTGCGGTTGATCAATTGGTAAACACCCATGTACATGTTGACACAGAGTTGTTTATTCATGCCGACCCATGTTTACCGGCTTGCTGTCATTATTGTCGGATGAAAGACTGTCCGATTAGAAGTGAGGAAAAGCAGATAGACATACCGTGGACGTCTGCGTTAGTGGTTAAAAATAAAAAACACTTTGAGGATACGTTCCATGAAGCAAACAAATTGAGCTAGCGATTTGTTGTAATTCGTAACTATTGCTTTGTTATGAATAATTTCTTTAGAGCTCTTATCGCTGGCTTTACAGCTAAAAAATTAGGTGGCGGCTGTTTATCGACACTTATTATCTTTGTTATTGTTTATTATGCCTTAGGGCATTGCAATTAACCTGCCAGCCAAATACATATGAATCGCCAACACTACATAAAATTTATTTAGTGTTTTTCCCTTCTCCATTTTATTGATCTGTATTGCTTTATTCTGTAGGAAATTAACTACACTATTGTTTTTTGAATGCTTGGAATAGAATGCTCAACACTTTTATTTAGTAGATTGTGAAGCCATGTTTGGATTAAATTTGCTTTGTTAGTATTTTTTTTGAAAAAATATTAGGAAATTTCGAAAAAAATTGATGATTTTTACGGCATAATCACTAAACAAAGATAAAAATAACAATATCAAGACAAAAAAACATGTCAAATCTCAGATTCAGCGCAGTGGAAGCTGCAATTTCTCGTAACAAAAGACCGGCAGCTGTCCCTGCTGGGGAAAAAGCTTCTTCTTATTATGGTAAAAATGTATTTACTATTCAGAAGATGAAGGATTATTTGCCCAAAAATGTTTATGCAAAACTTACAAATGTAATTGAAGCAGGTGAGGCAATTGATTTTGATTTAGCTGAACATATTTCCCAAGCGATGAAAAGTTGGGCAATTAGTAATGGCGTAAGTCATTATACCCACTGGTTTCAACCGTTGACGGGTGCTACAGCTGAGAAGCATGATGCTTTTTTTGAACCTGGAAGAGATGGTGTTGCTATCGAAAAATTCACTGCCGATGCCTTGGTGCAACAAGAACCAGATGCTTCCAGTTTTCCAAATGGAGGTATTCGCAATACGTTTGAAGCTCGAGGATATACTGGATGGGATCCGTCTTCACCTGCTTTTATTTATGAAACAGGTGGAAGCAAAACCTTGTGTATTCCAACTGTTTTCCTCTCGTATACCGGCGAGGCTTTGGATTACAAGGCTCCATTGTTAAAAACATTAAACGCATTAGATAAAGCTGCTGTTGATGTAGCACAATATTTTGATAAAAGTGTTGAAAGGGTTTTTGCTTCTTTGGGTATAGAGCAAGAGTACTTTTTAGTAGACTTGGCATTGTTTAACGCTCGTCCAGATTTACAGTTAACAGGAAGAACCTTGTTTGGTCATATGTCGGCTAAGGGCCAACAGTTAGAAGACCATTATTTTGGCGCCATACCAGAGCGTGTGTTGGCCTTTATGGTAGATCTGGAGCAAGAGGCATTAAAATTAGGTATTCCATTAAAAACAAGACATAATGAAGTGGCTCCCTCTCAATTTGAGTGCGCCCCTATGTTTGAAGAGATTAATCTGGCTATTGACCATAATCAATTATTGATGAACTTAATGGATCAAGTTGCCATGCGGCATGACTTCAAGGTGCTCTTACACGAAAAACCTTATGCTGATATTAATGGATCGGGTAAACATAATAACTGGTCGCTAATTACCAATACAGGAATAAATTTATTAGCTCCAGGAAAAACACCAAAGAACAATTTAATGTTCTTAACGTTCTTCGTTAACGTTATCCGTGCTGTATATGAATATTCCGATTTGCTAAGAGCATCTATCGCTACAGCTAGTAACGATCATCGCTTAGGCGCCAATGAAGCTCCTCCGGCTATTATTTCTATTTTCTTAGGCAGTCAGTTAAATGATATCTTGGACGAAGTAGAAACAGCCCGGGTTGCCAAAAAAGTAAAAGCGGAAAGCCAGTTGTGGCATGGTATTCCAAAAATTCCTACCCTACAATTGGATAATACCGACAGAAATCGTACATCACCTTTTGCTTTTACTGGGAATAAATTTGAGCTTAGAGCGGTTGGATCTTCTGCTAACAGCGCTAGCCCGATGACCGTTCTGAACGCTATCGTCGCCGAACAATTGGTTAAATTTAAAGTAGAGGTAGATAAGCAAATAAAAAAGGGAACGAAGAAAGACCTGGCTCTTTTAAATGTTGTTCGCAAATATATCAAAGAATCTAAAGCGATACGTTTTGAAGGAAATGGTTATAGTAAGGAATGGGAGGAAGAAGCGGCAAAACGAGGACTGTCTAATATCAAGACGACACCGAAAGCCTTGGATGTTTATGTTAGTGAAAAAGCAGAACAAATGTTTGCTTCCTTAGGAATCATGACCAAACGGGAAGGCGAGGCTAGGCATGAAATATTATTAGAAAATTATTTTAAGAAAATTCAGATTGAAGCGCGCGTAATCGGAGAAATTGTGAATAGCATGATTGTTCCTGCGGCTATCACTTATCAAAATGAATTAATTAATAATGTAAAAGGCCTGAAAGAATTAGGAGTAAAATCCAATGCTTTAAAATCACAATCAGACCTGCTGGAGCGTATCGGTGAACATATTAATATTATCATTGATGATGCTGAAGCCATGCGTCAAGAGCGTAAAAAGGCAAATGTATTGGAAGACGTGCGCGATAAAGCTATTGCTTATGATGAGCAAGTAAAACCTTATTTTGATAAGATCCGTTACCATATCAATAAATTAGAGCAAATTGTTGATGATCGGAAATGGCCTCTTCCAAAATTAAGAGAGCTTCTTTTTGTAAGGTAAACAGGTATACGATTTGTTTTATAACCCCAAAAGGCATTGATCTTTTGGGGTTTTTTGTGTATCGTCAGTTTATGTCTTTATGCCTGATCCATGTGCTATCCACTCTATCTTCGTACATGCTATGCACTAAGGAAAAGCAAGAAAACACGAAGGGAAGGAAAAGGATAATAAAAGGGAAGGTGGATCTAACGTGGATAAAAGGTGGACTTGACGTGGATTTCATGTGGATTTGAACTTGTAAAGATGGATTTTTTACGAAGGAAAAATGTTGAGGTTTTGTTATTTACTACTGAGATAGTAGCATTATGCAAATATACAAAATTTAGGCCAATCAAGCTCTATTTTTATTCCAATTAATTTATTTATTTTTGCGCCAATATGTCGGATTTAAAGTACAACCAGAGAGGCGTTTCAGCTGGTAAAGAAGATGTGCACAACGCTATTAAGCATTTAGATAAAGGTCTGTATCCACAGGCGTTTTGTAAAATTATTCCTGATATTTTAGGAGGGGATGAACAATGGTGCAATATCATGCATGCTGACGGCGCAGGAACGAAATCCTCTTTGGCCTATGTTTATTGGAAGGAAACGGGAGATTTATCGGTGTGGAAAGGAATTGCTCAAGATGCGATTATTATGAATCTCGACGATCTGCTTTGTGTTGGAGCCTTGGATAATATTTTGCTTTCATCGACTATCGGAAGAAATAAAAATATAATTCCAGGTGAGGTACTGGCCGAGATTATTAATGGTACTGAAGAAATTTTGGAACAGTTGCGCTCAATGGGAATAGGAATTTATGCTACCGGTGGTGAAACAGCTGATGTAGGTGATTTGGTGCGTACTATTATTGTGGATAGTACCGTTACTTGCCGAATGAAGCGCGAAGAGGTGATTTCGAACGATCGGATTCAGGCTGGTGACGTTATTGTGGGATTGGCTTCTTATGGTAAGGCTACTTATGAACAAGCATATAATGGCGGCATGGGCTCTAACGGCTTAACCTCTGCTCGGCATGATGTTTTTAATAAAACCGTTGCAAGGAAGTATAAAGAAAGTTATGACCCTTTTATACCCGATAGCTTAGTCTTTTCTGGCAGTAAACAATTAACAGACACGATAACAATTGAAGGAGAAGAAATAACCCTAGGAAAACTGGTACTTTCTCCTACTAGAACCTATGCACCGGTAATAAAAGTGGTTTTGGATCAGTTTAGAGATCGTATACATGGAATGGTGCATTGCAGTGGCGGCGCACAAACCAAGGTGCTTCATTTTATCAATAGTCTCCACATCATTAAGGATCATTTATTCCCAATCCCACCCTTATTCGAGCTTATACAGCATGAGTCCAAAACAGATTGGAGTGAAATGTATAAGGTTTTCAATATGGGGCATCGTATGGAATTGTATGTACCCCAGGAAATTGCTGCCGATATAATAGTTATTGCCAATAGTTTTCATATTGAAGCACAGGTAATTGGTAGGGTGGAGGCTTCAGAAAAAAAGCAAGTAACCATTCGTTCAGCTTTTGGAACATTTGTTTATCATTAAAACCAAGCAAATAATAAAATCGATAGTTAATGAAGATCATAGGCTGGAAAGAAACCGTTGATTTTGTTGATTTTGGCATATTAAATGTTCCTGCCAAAATAGATACTGGTGCCAAGACATCTGTTTTGCATTGCAAATCTATCGAACTTGTAAAAAAAGGACGAAAACAATTTGTTCGTTTTATCCCTCTAGATGAACATTATATAGGGTATGGAACCGTCTATGTTCTACCTTTTCATAAGGAACGGAAAATAAAGAACTCCTTTGGCAGTGAAGAAAATCGATTCATTATAAAAACCAATATATCGCTATTTAATAAAAATTACGAAATCGAGCTTTCCCTAAGGGATCGTTCAGATATGGAATTTCCAGTACTCTTGGGCAGAAGTTTCATCCGTAAAAAATTTTTAGTAGACGTTTCAAAATCAAATCACACGAAAAGAACTAACCGATAATTGATGCCAATAGTAAAATTAACAGAGGCATAACACTTTTTAAAGAACAAACCGCACATAAACTTGTTGAGCTTCATGTTCCTTGCATGAAACGATCAGCTTGGTTATTGATATTTAATTAGATAAGATCGTGAAAATAGCCGTACTCTCCACAAATAAAAATTTATATTCTACCCGAAGATTGGTAGAGGCAGCACAACGAAGAGGGCATGAATGTGTGGTATTAGACCACCGCCAATGTTATGTTGGGATAAAACAAGGCCAGCCAAGTATACACTACAAGGGGCAAGATGTATCAAATATAGATGCGATAATTCCGCGTATTGGCGCTTCTTTAACGTTCTATGGTTCAGCTATTGTAAGACAATTTGAAATCATGGATGTAATATCGGCTAATCCAAGTCAGGCGATAACAAGATCTAGAGATAAATTGCGGTGTATGCAGATTTTATCTGGAGCGGGGATAGGGATGCCTATCACAGGGTTTGCACGCCAAACCAATGATGTGGATGATCTGATCAAGATGGTTGGAGGTGCTCCATTGGTGATCAAACTTTTGGAAGGTACGCAAGGCATTGGTGTTGTCCTGGCTGAAACAAAAAAAGCTGCGAGTTCCGTTATCGAGGCTTTTTATGGATTGGGAAACAATATACTCATTCAGGAGTATATCAAAGAATCGCGTGGAGAAGATATACGGGTTTTGATTGTAGGAGGAAAGGTTGTGGGCGCTATGAAACGTACTGCCAAAGAAGGGGAGTTTCGTTCAAATCTTCACCGCGGCGGATCTGCAAGCGTATTAAAGTTAACAAAGTTGGAGAAAGAAACGGCCCTAAGAGCGGCAGCAGAATTAGGACTCACCGTTTGTGGAGTAGATATGCTGCAATCCGAAAGAGGACCATTAGTGCTCGAAGTTAATTCGTCTCCAGGCCTTGAAGGAATTGAGAAGGTTACCACCAAAGATATAGCAACGTACATCATCGAATTCTTGGAAAAAAAATATGCCTTGAAAAAAGAACCAAAAGATGGTAAGAAGAAAAGTAAAGTAGGTCAAACACTTTGATTATAAAATTCTTTTCTCTATTTTTGCGGACTTTAATAGAAATAGGACAAAAAAGCAAATTAAAAAACAGTAAATGCCTACTATTCAACAATTAGTTAGAAAAGGTAGAGTAGCTCTGGTCGATAAGAGTAAATCACCAGCGTTGGACAGCTGTCCACAGCGAAGAGGCGTGTGTACGCGTGTATACACCACTACCCCTAAAAAACCAAACTCAGCCATGCGTAAAGTTGCCCGTGTACGTTTAACCAACGGAAAGGAAGTTAACGCATACATCCCAGGAGAAGGTCATAATTTACAGGAACACTCAATCGTATTGATTCGTGGTGGTCGTGTGAAAGATTTACCAGGTGTTCGTTACCACATCATTCGTGGTGCGCTGGATACTTCCGGTGTAGCAGGTCGTAACCAACGCCGTTCGAAATATGGAACTAAACGTCCAAAACCAGGACAAGCAGCAGCAGCTCCTGCAAAAGGCAAAAAGAAATAATTAAACGGAGGATATTAGGATGAGAAAGTCAAAACCAAAGAAAAGAATCATTTTGCCTGATCCAAAGTTTAATGATGTTCAGGTTACGCGTTTTGTAAATAATATGATGTATGATGGCAAAAAATCAATTGCCTATTCCATTTTTTATAATGCTGTTGAATTAGTTGAGCAAAAAACTAGTGAAAGTGGTTTAGAAACATGGAAAAAAGCGCTAAACAATGTGATGCCTTCTGTTGAGGTAAAATCGCGTCGCGTTGGCGGTGCCAATTTTCAGGTACCTACAGAGGTTCGCCCTGAACGTAAAATTGCTTTAGGTATGAAATGGTTGATTAGCTATGCGCGTAAACGTGGTGAAAAAACCATGTACGAGAAATTAGCTGGTGAAATTATTTCAGCTTCAAAGGGTGAGGGTGCAGCTGTGAAGAAAAAAGAAGATACCCATAAGATGGCAGAAGCTAATAAGGCTTTCTCTCACTTCAGGTTCTAATTTTTGTTATGAACCCGACATGGTTAAAATAATCATTACCTGTATGTTAATGATTATTTTAACCATCAAAGGTTCCATCTGACAAATGAAAAACAAAAAATAAACAGATGAAAACACAGATTAAATTGGATAACACAACGGTGCTCAACCGGAAAATGTGGGCCCAATTTAATCTGTGTTCTTTTTTTACCAAGAAGGATATGGATGCGTCTACTATAGAAGACGGATCAGCCATGTTAAGAATTTATAAAGTACCTTTAGGGATTAATAACAAATGTCAAAAGACTTAAAATTTACAAGAAATATTGGTATTGCCGCACATATTGATGCGGGTAAAACCACTACAACCGAGCGTATCTTATATTATGCTGGTGTAAATCATAAAATTGGAGAAGTACACGAGGGTGCTTCCACTATGGACTGGATGGTGCAAGAGGCAGAACGTGGTATAACCATCACCTCAGCAGCTACAACCGTATTCTGGAACTATCGCGGTAATAAATATCAAGTAAACGTAATTGATACACCGGGACACGTTGACTTTACAGTAGAAGTTAACCGTTCATTACGCGTATTAGATGGTTTGGTATTTTTATTTTCTGCAGTGGATGGTGTAGAACCCCAATCAGAAACCAACTGGCGTTTAGCAGATAATTATAAAGTACCACGTATAGGTTTTGTGAATAAAATGGATCGCTCTGGAGCCGATTTCCTTAAAGTTGTAAAACAGGTGCGGGAAATGTTAGGATCTGATGCTGTTCCATTGCAATTGCCTATTGGTGCTGAAGATAACTTTAAAGGTGTTGTTGACCTGATCAATAACCGCGGTATCGTTTGGAATGAAGAAGATAAGGGGATGACATTCACTGAAGTTCCTATTCCAGATGATATGCTTGATGAAGTGGCTGAATGGCGGGAAAAGTTATTGGAATCAGTTGCTGGTTACGATGAATCATTGATGGAGAAATTTTTCGATGACCCAAATTCTATTTCCGAACGTGAAATATTAGATGCGTTGCGTAAAGCGGTTTTAGATAACGCGATTGTTCCAATGGTTTGTGGTTCTTCTTTTAAAAACAAAGGAGTACAAACCATGTTAGATTTGGTGATGGAATTATTGCCTTCTCCTTTAGATCAAGAGGCTGTAAAGGGTACCGATCCTCGTACAGATGCAGAAATTAGCCGTAAACCTTCGGTAACGGAACCTTTCTCAGCACTAGCTTTTAAAATCGCAACGGATCCATTTGTTGGCCGTTTATGCTTTATCCGGGTTTACTCTGGTAATCTGGAAGCAGGCTCTTATGTATACAACACGCGTTCCGAAAGTAAAGAACGTATATCTCGTATCTTCCAAATGCATGCGAACAAACAAAACCCTATCCCAAATATTGGAGCAGGTGATATTGGCGCTGTAGTAGGATTTAAAGATATCAAGACAGGTGATACATTGTGTGACGAAAAGCATCCTATTGTATTGGAATCGATGACATTCCCTGAACCGGTAATTGGTTTGGCTATTGAACCTAAAACACAGGCTGATGTTGATAAGTTAGGTGTTGCTTTAAGTAAACTAGCGGAAGAAGATCCGACTTTCCGTGTACAAACAGATGAAGATACTGGTCAAACGGTTATCTCCGGTATGGGTGAGTTACACTTAGACATCTTAATCGATCGTTTAAAGCGTGAATTTAAAGTAGAAGTTAATCAAGGTGCTCCTCAAGTAGCTTACAAAGAAGCTATTACAGCTGAAGCTGCCCACCGTGAAGTATATAAGAAACAAACAGGTGGACGTGGTAAATTTGCTGATATTCAAGTGGTTATTTCTCCAATTGATAGCGATTACGAAAAAGGTGGTTTGCAGTTTGTAAATGAAATTGTTGGTGGGGCTATTCCTCGTGAATTTATTCCATCCGTACAGAAAGGTTTCGAAGCCGCCATGGTAAATGGTGTTTTGGCAGGCTTCCCTGTTACCGACATGAAAGTGAGATTGGTTGATGGTTCTTTCCATGCGGTAGACTCCGACGCTTTGTCATTCGAAATTGCAGCAAGAACTGCTTTCCGGGAGGCTTTACCAAAATGTCGCCCCGTATTGATGGAACCTATCATGAAAATTGAGGTATTAACCCCAGAGGAGAATATGGGAGATGTTATGGGTGACCTTAACCGTCGCCGTGGCCAGTTGCAAGGTATGGATACCCGTAACGGAGCTCAGGTAATCAAAGCCTTAGTGCCACTGTCTGAAATGTTCGGTTATGTAACACAATTGCGTACGATCACTTCTGGACGTGCAACTTCTACCATGGAGTTTGACCATTATGCTGAAGCGCCTAAAAATGTTCAGGATGATGTGATTGCAAAGGCAAAGGGTAAAGTAAAAGCATAATCATAGAAAATTAAATAATAACCTTGGTGTTCCGTTATAAATAGCTCTAACGGAACATCATTTCAAAACAATAAAAATGAGCCAAAGAATCAGAATTAAATTAAAATCGTACGATTACAACTTGGTTGATAAATCAGCTGAGAAGATTGTAAAAACTGTAAAGCCTACAGGAGCAGTGGTTAGCGGACCGATTCCCTTACCTACAGAGAAAAAAGTTTATACAGTTTTACGTTCACCTCACGTGAACAAAAAAGCTCGCGAACAATTTCAACTATGCTCGTATAAACGCTTATTAGACATTTATAGTTCTAATTCAAAAACAGTTGATGCGTTGATGAAACTCGAATTGCCAAGTGGCGTTGAAGTAGAAATTAAAGTATAACGATTTTGTTGATTAAAATCTTAAAGCGGTGAAAAGTCATTTTCACCGCTTTTTTGTTTTTATCGTTCAGCTTGTTATGATGAGTGCAAAACAAATGAATGGAGAAGAAGTCTTTCGTGCTGTGTCATTTTTATCCTTAACGGAAAATTGGGATAAAATGTGTATTTTTAGCAAAAGGTGGTTAAATATGCCGATACATATTGATGCAAATTCATCTAGCTATATTAAGTTATTTGGTATATGGCAAATAAAATTCTTGTTATTGAAGACCAATCGAAATTAGCTTCTCTAATTCAACGTGGTTTAGCTGTTGATGGTTATGATGTTAGTATCGCACCTGACGCGGAAACAGGGCTTGAGATGGTAGGCAGCGAGGTTTACGATCTTATCTTACTTGATTTAATGCTACCGGGTATTAGTGGTATTGAGCTTTGCCAGCTCTTGCGTAAGGAAAATAATCGAACACCTATTCTCATGCTAACCGCCCTAGGTGATACGCACAATATTGTTCAAGGTTTGGATTCAGGAGCAGATGATTACATGGTAAAGCCATTTAAATTTGAAGAATTAAAAGCAAGAATTCGTACGCTGGTGAGAAGAAATAGTGTGGCCCAAGGATCATCATCAACTATCCAGGCCTTGGATTTAACATTAGATTTAGATACCCGCACTGCCACTCGTTCTGGAAAGGAGATCATTTTAACTGCTACTGAATACCGATTATTGAAATTTTTACTGACCAATAAAAATAAAGTGCTGACTAGAATTGAAATTTTAGAACACGTATGGGATATCAATTTCAATATGGGAACGAATGTGGTGGATGTATATGTGAATTATCTGAGACGAAAAATTGATAAAGGTTACGGTAATAAGCTTATTCATACCATGATTGGTGTGGGCTACGTTCTTAAAGAGACTTAATATCACGTTCAATAGTGAGTAAGATCGCAAGTAGTAAATTAATCTGGCAAGTGCACTATTCATCTAACGTCTAGACATGGTACATCCAGTTTTATTATCCTTAACAAGCAATTGTAGATGAAAATCCAAAGTAAATTTCTCCTTCTTTTTCTTGGCTTTGCGTTAGGATTAATTTCTATACTAATGGGTGCAACTTTTTATTTTACGCAACGCTATGCTTTTGAAGATTTCTATAAGCGGCTTGAAGCTAGAGTCAATATTGGAGCGGAAATTTATCGGCAAGAAGATGAACGAACTATTTTCGATTATAGGCGTATTCGCGATCGTTACTTAGAGAAGTTACCTGCCGAAAGTGACTTTTTCTTCCGGGTGGAAGGAGGAAAAGTCATTCCAAAACCAGGTGCACCTAAATTACCTGAATCCTTTTTTTTAACCATTTTAAAGGAGGGAAGTAGTCGTTATAATGATCATAATGATTTTTTTGCGGGCAAATTTTTTAAGGCTGAAAAAGGAGATTTTATCGTTGTTGTTTATGCCAAAGACCCGTCTGGGTTTAGGGAGTTAGCAGCATTACAGCGGATCTTACTCATTGGTTTCTTGATATCTATGCTCGTGATTTACCTTATTGGAAAAATTTTTTCTCAGCATATTTTTAAGCCTTTTTCTCAGATTATTAAAAAGGTAGAGGCTATAACAGCTGATAATTTACACTTGCGCCTTACCGATCGAAAAGGAAAAGATGAGTTGGCTTTGATCACCAGTACATTCAACGATATGCTTGATCGACTGGAAACAGCTTTTGATACACAAAACAATTTTATCAGTAATGCTTCTCATGAGTTACGTACACCTATTAGCATTATATCTGGTGAAGCAGAGTTAGCATTGAATACTGCTGATTTGTCCGCCTCAACTAGACAATCTTTACAAGCTATTGCAAGTGAAGCTGATAAACTTCAGCAAATTATCAGTGGACTTCTTTATTTAGCGAAAACTTCCTTTGACAAGCAGAAGCAACCCAAGGAACGTATCCGTATGGATCAGCTGTTAATGAATCTAAAGAAAGTTACCGACCAAGTTAATCCTAATAGTAGGCTACTCGTATCCTTTGATGCACTTCCAGACGAAGAAGATGAGCTGACAGTATATGGTTATGAACACTTATTGCAATTGGCTATCGCGAATATCGTCACCAATGCCTGTAAATACTCGGATAATAAGCCCGTCAAAGTAGTGCTTAAAACTTCGAATAAACACGTTATCTTACATATTGTAGATGATGGAATTGGAATACCGGAACAAGAGAAGAAATATATTTTCGAACCTTTTTTTAGAGCTTCCAATACCCATTTATATGAAGGTCATGGGGTAGGTTTACCTTTGGCCCTAAAGATTATTCGCTTACATCGAGGAACAATAGATATTCAAACGGAAGTTGGTTCTGGCACAGCCATTACCATTTTATTACCAAGTGTGGCAAACGGAATGAAGTCTCGAAAAATCTAATCCCATTTTAATTTCCCTCTTAATTTTCTTTAATAGAGAATCCTTTTTTTTGTGTTAGTAAACTAATTGACTACCGTTAATTGTTGGTAGTCAGAATATTGCATAAGAAAAATAAGCGCTATGAAAAAAATTCTAATACCAATAGATTTCTCTGCTAAATCCTTGGATATCTTAACTGATTATGTGTTAGCAACAAATGTCCATGAACTCGATGTGTTGTTCTTCAGTGGTATAAAACTTTCGGATTCCATAACGGATCTTTTATTGTTGTCTAGGCGTACGAAAGAAGTAGAACGAATACCTGCCTCTTTTGAAAATTACTGCAAATGTATTCAGCAGGAGTTTAAAACGATAAGCCGCGTACGTTTTATCTATTTTTATGGAAATACGTTAGCACTCTTCAGAAATTTTTTAGCAGCACAAGAAATTGATGAAATTGTGTATGATCCAACGTTAAAATTGAAACGGATTACGAAGTTGAGCTTAGATACCGTAGACATGATTGATAAGCTGAAATGGACGAAGTGGACGCCTGATAAGCGTAAACCACAGATTGAAGCACGCATCATAAAAACCAAAGCAATAGAGACAATAGAAGCAATGGTTTAAATAGACAATTAGTATAAATGTTGTATTAAAAATATGTTACTGAAAAATAATATTCCTATAGGTTATGTACTGGGAAAAGTAAGACATGACAGTGCTTTAGTCGCTATATACGCAGTTGTAATTACCATATTACATGAATGGAAAATATTTTCTTTTGATATCCCCATAGGTGGTGTACCTGCTATTCTTGGTACAGTAATATCGTTATTACTTGCATTTAGGTCAAATCAAGCTTATGATCGATGGTGGGAAGCCAGAATTGTATGGGGGTCCATTGTAAATGATTCCAGAAGTTTTGCTCGCCAGGTCATTACGTTTGTTGGAAATTTATATGAAGCCGGTGCATGTGGTGCATTAAAGGAGCGGTTGATAAAACGACAGATTGCGTGGAACTATGCCTTAACGAAATCGTTGAGGAAACAAGACCCTTATGAGGATATAAAGAGATTTTTATCTACGTCAGAGCTTGAATTTGTTAAAGCTTATGATAATGTACCCAATGCGCTTTTAAAATTGCAAGGTATGGATATTCACAGGGCAACAGCAGATGGATTGATCAATCAGTTTCAGCAAATAGAGATGGAGCGAACATTGACAAAATTAACTGATGCGATGGGTAAATGCGAGCGCATAAAGAATACTGTTTTTCCAGAAACATATACCTTATATATACGTTTAGCGATTTATTTATTCATTACCGTTTTGCCTTTTAGTTTATTTGGATTATTCGGATATGTTTCGATCCCTCTAATTATCGCTATCGGTACGTTGTTTTTGTTAATCGAAAAAATGGCTGTTCATTTGCAAGATCCATTTGAAAATAAACCAACAGACACGCCGATGTCTACCATTTCGGCAAAAATTGAACGAGACTTGTTGCAAATGTGGTTAGACGATAAGGTGGATAGCAGTCGTACCGAAGTAAACGAAGAAAATAAAGACGTATTTTATATTTTATAATAAATGCAAAGGCTCCTAAATAAGCCCCGGTTTTAAATTAGTGCCGGGGCTTATGCCGTTTATGAGTAAACGAATGCCTATTTATAGGCAAAAACTTCGCCTAATTGGGTACTATCTGTAAAGGTTAAATTTAAATCTACCAGTTTACCGCTGGCGAGTTCAATGACCATTCCATGTATGGCAAGATCATCTCTTTCTTTCCAGGCATTCTGCACGATAGTCGTTTTACATAAATTGAAAACTTGTTCGGCAACATTGAGCTCTACCAAACGATTTACCTTTGCTGTTTCATCTTCAATAGCGTCTAATTCATCTCTATATAATCGATATACATCTTTGATGTGGCATAACCAGTTGTCAATTAGGCCGAATTGTTTTTGACTTAATGCGGCAGCAACACCTCCGCAACCATAGTGCCCAGCAACGATGACATGCTTTACCTTTAATACGTTTACGGCATAATCAAGAACACTTAACATGTTCATATCTGAGTGAATACACATATTCGCAATATTCCGATGCACAAATACATCACCGGGACGTGTGTTCGTTATTTGATTGGCGGGCACTCGGCTATCAGCACACCCAATCCACAATAATTCTGGACTTTGACCCTTGGCTAATTCTTTAAATAAGCCAGTGGTGTCACGTTCTACTTCATCTACCCAAGCAGCGTTTCCGGCTAAAATCTTATTGAATGTCTCTTGTAATATGGGATTTTTAAATGTTTTATTTGACATAAATTCTATTGTTAATCTTGTTTAGTGAGTTTATTTCTTCTCCTTTTTGTTGTTGGTTGCACTTTTTTAAATAGATAATTGATATTTGGGATTTCCCGTTTATCATATATATCAATTAGCTCAATCTTTTTTCCGTTGCTTAAAGCGTTCTGTTCATAATCTTTGATTACCTGAACGACGTCTTTATCAATGAATCGACTTTTTGAGCCATCAACCGTTATGTGATGCACATCTCGAGGTAAATTATATAACGATTGTTGGATTGCGGCTTTATTCAAAAATGAAACCTCCTCGGATAAATATACTTTTACCCTTTTATAACCATCTACCTCCTCGAGGTCGTACCCAAATGGATTACGCATGTTATTTCGTAAAAGATAGAATATAGCAACAACCATCCCAATAGCAACGCCAGTTAGTAAGTCCGTAAAGACTACCGCTAATATAGTAATCGTAAACGGAATAAATTGATCAAGCCCCCTCTTATACATATGGGTAAACAAAGAAATTTTAGCTAACTTATAACCTGTTAACAATAAAATAGCAGCGAGACAGGCTAATGGGATCATATTAATAACTGTTGGTATGATGAGTAAAGCTAATAATAACCATATACCATGAAAGATGGCACTTTGTTTGGTTTTTCCTCCAGAATTTGCATTTGCAGAAGAACGGACAATGACAGAAGTCATGGGGAGACCACCTAATAAGCCACTAGTCATATTTCCAACACCTTGCGCAACTAATTCTCGATTGGTAGGCGATACCCGCTTATAGGGATCCAATTTATCTATAGCTTCAATACTGAGCAAAGTTTCTAAGCTCGCTACAATGGCGATGGTCAATGCAACAATCCATACATCATGATTAAAAATAGCCGTAAAATCTGGAAAAATAAATAAGCCGATGAATTCATCAAAGGAGTTGACTGTTGGTATACTAACCATATGTTTGGAAGCGATTTCCAGTGAGCTGCCTTTAAATATTTGTGTCAGGCCAATACCTATAACTACTGCAACTAATGGAGCGGGTACGGTATTGAGCTTTTTTAATTTTGGCCAATAGAGCAAAATCAATAAAGAGAGAAGCGTTATAGTAAAAGCACCTAGATGAATAGCACCTAACGCAGTGTTGAGCGCATCTAATGTGTTTTCCCCATCCAATTGCTTAAAACGTTCATCTCCAAAAAAATCAGCGTCATATCCTAGTGCATGTGGTAACTGTTTTAATATAATGGTAATACCAATAGCAGCGAGCATACCTTCAATCACTGCGGATGGAAAATAATTGCCAATAGTGCCCGCTTTGATCAATCCGAGTACTAGTTGAATGATCCCAGCCAAGACAACTGCCAGTAAAAAAACAGAATAGGAGCCTAAAGACTCAATAGCACCAAATACGATAACCGTTAAACCGGCTGCGGGACCGCTTACGCTTAATTGCGAACCACTTATTGAGGCTACTACAATGCCACCAATAATTCCAGTTAATAATCCAGCGAATAAAGGAGCCCCTGAAGCCATAGCAATCCCCAAACATAAGGGAAGTGCTACAAGAAATACGACTACACTGGAAGGTAGATCATATTTCAAATTCCTTTTGGCAATTTTAAGAAATGCCGAAAATCGTGTACCTAGCATAAAAAAAGAGGTATGTTAAATGTAAAATAAATATGTTGTTGGATTATCCTAAAGCAAATTTATATGGAGGTTGTATGTATAAGCAGGACATAGGTGTGGGAGTTCCTACCCTGTATACACACAACCCAACAGCATATTGCTATGCAAAAGGATTTAATTTTGGAATTTTTGAGCGATTAACAATTTGGAGGGGGCGTAGGTACCGATGGATAAAATGACTTAAAATGTATATCCATATCTACTATATACTGCTTTATAGACAAGTATCGGATTGGTGTAAGAAATATATTCCAATCCATGTTTGTGGCGAACTCCTTTGCAAACTTCTCCATAGCCATGTCGGTGGCATTTGCTTTTCCAGAGTGATTTTCAATTTCCAGCTGCAAGATAACAGCCATTACTTGGTCGCTATCATAAAAGCTAGCATAAATAGGCGCAATAGAAATTGCCATCTTCACAAAGAAGATTGCGGAAAATAAAAAAGCATATATTTTTCTCTTTTGACTAATGCGCATAAATCAAATATTTTGCTAAAATAAATAAAATTATAAAAAGTGTATGCTATAGCGATTCAAAAAATTACCTAAGTTGGACAAAAGCAATCATTTTGCACGGTTAAACGTTAAGTCAAAAGATATTGATAAAAAAAATGTTTTGCGTGAATATTATTCAATAAAAAAGGCGATTTTTGCAGCAAATAACGTTTTTATGTAAAGCATGCTTAGCAAAGGGAGTTTTTATGGACAACAGCTTAGATACGTTAGTGGGGCAGGTAGAATTATTAATTGCTGAGGGAGATAAGGAGCAATTAAAGGAGTATTTAGATAACTTAAATATTTCAGAAGTAGAAGATCTGATTGACGAACTACCGGAATATGGAGCCACCTTTATTGAGACCTTAAGTATTAATCGAGCTGTAAACGTATTCCGTATTTTAGATTTTCCTACTCAGGAACGTATTATAAAAAAGCTATCTGGTCCAAAGATTACTGAATTAATAAACGAATTGCCTCCTGATGATCGAACAGCCTTTTTCAGTGAATTACATGGAGACGTTGTAAAAAAAATGATCATTTTAATGCCTCCTGAAGATAGAAAGGAAGCATTGACATTATTGGGATATCCGGAAGACAGTGTTGGGCGACTAATGACGCCGGATTATGTAACGGTTAAACAAGACGTTACTGTTGGTCAGGCACTTGAGCATATCCGGGAATATGGTAAGGATTCTGAAACAATCGATGTCATATACGTTATTGATGAAAAAGGAGTGCTCCTAGATGACATCCGAATCAGGGAAATCATTTTGTCTAAACCGGAGGTTCACATTGCCGATTTAATGGATAATCGATTAATAGCCCTTAACGCATTCGATCCGCAAGAAGAAGCGATTACCGTTTTTAGAATGAATAACCGCGTAGCCTTACCGGTAACAGATAAACAAGGGGTTCTATTAGGAATTGTAACTGTTGACGACGTTTTATGGATTGCTAATGAGGAATATACAGAAGATATACAACGTATAGGAGGATCCGAAGCCTTGGATGAACCGTATCTAGACGCCTCTATTTGGCAATTAGTAAAAAAGCGTGCTCCTTGGCTAATGGTGCTGTTTATTGGTCAGTTTTTTACCGCTACCGTAATCGAGGGGTATGAAATGCAATTACAAGCGGCTGTTGTATTAATGACATTCGTTCCTTTAATTACATCAAGTGGTGGAAATACCGGCTCGCAAGCTTCAGCGCTTATTATTCAGGCAATGGCTTTGGGCGAAATAAGTTTAGGTGATTGGTTTCGTGTTTTTAGAAGGGAACTTGCTTCTGGACTTATTTTAGGGATGATATTAGGAACATTAGGTTTGCTAAGAATATTTGGATACCACCTTTTTGGTGAATATGGCGATACATGGTTTCTATTAAGTCTGGTTGTCGGATGTGCGTTAGTTGGTGTCATTTTATGGGGATCTCTAGTAGGAGCGATGTTACCTTTTGTATTGAAAAGGCTAGGGGCTGATCCAGCAACATCGTCGGCACCTTTCGTTGCCACACTGGTAGATGTTACTGGTTTGGTCATTTATTTTACGATCGCCACACTTGTCCTTAAGGGGACGTTATTATAACGTTACGTAAAAAAGTTTTGGATAAGTAGACATAGAAACGTAATACGTCATACGTATATCGTTAATTCAAATTTAGCAAGGCAATAAACCGTTGCCTAAGGCTCATTACTTAAATTAAAGCCTAAAGCATATAGATCTAAACAATGTTTGGGATATACGGACCTTTAGAAGATTCTCTGACGATTAAAAGTGGTTCAAGTTTTATTTGTTTAGGAGCATGTTGATAAAAATTTCCTTCTTTAAGCATACGTAGAAATAATTGCGCAACTTCTTCTCCCATGCGGTTTGTTTGTTGGTCTATAGTCGAAAGTGTGGGTGTAACGAGACTACCAAACGCCTCGTTTGCAAAACCAATTACACCTATTTCTTCAGGAATCTTTAATTGTTGTTCTTTTAATTGCTGGATGACACCCATGGCAGTGAAATCTTCCAATGTAAATAGTGCATCAAATGGTATATTCCTTTGTGTCAGTTCTTTCACACATGCTTTTCCAAAATCCAACGACAAATTTCCTTTTAGAATTAATTGCTCATCTATAGGAATATGGTATGCTTTTAGGGCATCTAAATATCCCCGAAGCCGTTCTTTAAAAATAGACAAGTTTCTTGTCTCTGTAATATGCACAATTTTTTTATAGCCTGCTTTTATCAGGTGCTCTGTAGCCATATATCCACCTTTATAGTCATCTATGGTCACAGCAGGAGCGGGTATACCCTCTAGTACCCTATCAAAAAAGGCGAGAGGAATGTTTCTGGTTACGATATCCTGAAATGTCTCCTTATTTACTCTGTTGATAGCTGTGGAAGCAATAATGCCATCTACCCTTGAATTTAGCAACGTTTCAATACCCTTGTCTTCTTTTTTATACGATTCTTGAGATTGGTACAATAGGATTGAATAGCCATTCTGATTCATTACCGATTCAATTCCATGCACCACGGAACTAAAAAAACTGACGTCTAGTGAGGGGATTAAAACGCCAATAATGTTACTTTTACCTGAGCGAAGCGAGGAGGCAATTTTGTTTTTTCTGTAACCTAATTTCTCAGCCGTCTGTTTTACGGCTTCCTTAGTGGATTTACTAATCGCCGGATGGTCATTTAAGGCTCTTGCGACAGTGGAAAAAGTGATATTCAGTTCCTTTGCAATATCTAAGATGGTTATCTTTTTCATTTCACATCAAAAATATCAATTGCCTTTGGAATTATGCTACTTTAGTTTTATTTTTATGCCAACGTTAGCACTACCTGAATTAATGAAAAACAAACCATGTTATTATTAGGAATAGATATTGGTACATCGGCAATAAAAATTTCCGTAGTAGATGCCTCTACACAACGGTGCATCGCATCGTATCGTTATCCGGAGCAGGAAGAAACCCCTATATTAACACCAAAAAGTGGTTGGGCAGAGCAATCACCCGATACCTGGTGGGAACACGTACAGCAAGCTTTGTTAAGACTTAACCAAAAAAGACTATATGATCCATTAGCTATAACAGCTATTGGAATTGCATACCAGATGCATGGACTGGTCTTGACCGATCAATATGGCAACAGTATACGGAATGCTATTATTTGGTGTGATAGCCGCGCCGTTGAGATTGGTGCCCGTGCATTTGAAGCCCTTGATGCAGCAACTGTATTAACGTCTCTTTTAAATTCTCCAGGTAATTTTACAGCAGCAAAATTGGCTTGGATAAAAAGCAACGAGCCAGCTGTATATGATCAGATATATAAAGTAATGCTACCTGGAGACTATATTGCGTTAAAGTTGACTGGTGTCGTTACGACCAGTATTTCAGCGCTTTCTGAGGGAGTGTTCTGGGATTTTAAGAAAAACGAGCTCTCAAAAGCGCTTATGGATTATTTCGGATTTGACCGAAACATGATACCAGACATCTTTCCTTTGTTTAGCGAGCATGGCTATTTACAAAAATCGGTGGCTGATCGTTTAGGTTTAAAGGATGGAATACCAGTAAGTTATAAAGCTGGAGATCAACCTAATAATGCGTTGTCGCTAAATGTACTGAAACCAGGAGAGGTAGCCGCGACAGCGGGAACATCTGGAGTAATTTATGGTATAAGTGACGAGCTGGTTCATGATCCATATTCCCGTATCAATACGTTTGCTCATGTAAATTATACAGAAAATGATCCAATAGTCGGAGTATTGCTTTGCATCAATGGTACTGGTATTTTAAATCGGTGGGTCAGAGATCAATTTGGAAAAGATTTAAGCTACGAGGCGATCAACGATTTGGCTAGCGAAATCCCCTTAGGCAGTGAAGGATTAAAAATATTACCTTTTGGGAACGGAGCAGAACGTATTTTGCAAAATAAAATAATAGGTGCACAGTTTGTTCATTTAGATTTGAATAGACATCAATATAAACATGTTTTCAGAGCTTGCCAGGAAGGGATCGTTTTCGCTTTCAGATATGGTTTGGATATTATGCGTGAAAATGGTATGATACCTCAAATTATACGTGCTGGAAAAACAAATCTTTTCTTAAGTGGCTTATTTAAAGATATATTTGTTAATATAACTAATGTGCCAATTGAATTATATGAAAACGATGGTAGTGTGGGAGCTGCTTTAGGGGCTGGTATTGGAGCAGGTATTTTTAAAAGCCCTGAAGAGGCATTTCGGTCCGCCAAACCACTGGAAATTATTGAACCAAAGAAGGACCTGGTGATTGCTTATGAGAATAGTTACCAAGAATGGCTTACTATTCTAAATAGACAATTAATATAAATGAATTAACTAACTAAAAAACAATAAAATATAGTATTATGTCAGTTATTATAGGAGAACGGGAGTATTTCAAAGAGATTAGACAGATAAGCTATGAGGGTCCGGAAAGTGATAATCCTTTGGCCTATCATTGGTACGATGAAAATAGGGTTGTCGGTGGTAAAACCATGAAAGAACACTTACGATTTGCTGTTGCTTATTGGCATTCTTTTAACGGAACAGGAAGTGATCCGTTTGGTGGACAGACACATTTCTTTCCCTGGGATGAGCATGCCGATGTTATACAACGGGCTAAGGATAAAATGGATGCTGCTTTCGAATTTTTTACGAAGATGAATCTGCCTTATTACTGTTTCCATGATGTAGACGTAGTTGATTACGGCAATGATGTGGTGGAGAATGAAAGACGCTTGCAAATTCTGGTAGAATACGCTAAAGATAAACAGCAGGCAAGCGGCGTAAAACTACTTTGGGGAACAGCAAATCTATTTAGTCATCAACGGTACATGAATGGTGCTGCAACTAATCCGGATTTTACTGTTGTAGCTCATGCTGGTGCACAGATTAAAGCAGCCTTAGATGCAACAATTGCTCTAAATGGAGAAAATTATGTGTTTTGGGGTGGCAGAGAAGGTTATATGACATTACTTAATACAGACATGAAGCGTGAGCAGGAACATTTAGCCCGTATGTTACATATGGCTAAAGATTATGCGAGAGCACAGGGGTTTAAAGGAACGTTCTTTATTGAACCTAAACCTTGCGAACCAACGAAACACCAATACGATTACGATGCAGCAACAGTCATTGGCTTTTTACGTCAGTACGATTTATTAGACGATTTTAAATTAAACCTGGAAGTTAATCATGCTACGCTAGCCGGTCATACATTTCAACATGAATTGCAGGTTGCCGTTGATGCGGGATTGCTCGGATCGATGGATGCCAATAGAGGAGATTACCAGAATGGATGGGATACCGATCAGTTTCCAAATAATATTAATGAATTGACGGAATCATTATTGATCATATTGGAGGCCGGAGGTTTTGGTGGCGGCGGAATAAACTTTGACGCCAAAATTAGAAGAAATTCAACCGATCCAGTAGACTTATTTTATGCGCATATTGGCGGGGCAGATACTTTTGCTAGAGCGTTAATCGCGGCAGATAACATTTTAAAACAATCATCCTATAGGCAAATCCGAAAAAATAGGTATGCTTCATTTGATAATGGTGAAGGCAAACAATTTGAAGATGGAAAGTTATCGCTTGAAGAGTTGCGAAATCTGGCCATTACATTTGGCGAACCGAAAACCATAAGTGGTAAGCAGGAGTTTTTAGAAAATCTGATTAATCGGTATATCTGAGCACGAGTGTATTCCTTGCATCGCTTGAAAATTTATCCTATATTAAACCGTTGAATAAAAAAACAAACGAGATACAAATGAAAACAATTAAAGGGCCAGGAATTTTCTTAGCACAATTTATTGGAGACAAGCCGCCATTCAATACGTTAGGATCTATTTGCAAATGGGCGAAAGGGTTAGGATTTAAAGGTATACAAATTCCGACGGGAGATGCTGCTTATTTTGATCTGCAAAAAGCCGCAGAAAGTAAAACTTATGCAGATGAGATTAAAGGCTTGGTTAATAGCCATGGCTTAGAAATTACGGAATTGTCTACTCATTTACAGGGGCAACTTGTAGCAGTAAATCCTGCATATGATAAGCTTTTTGATGGATTTGCTCCAGCCAGCTACCGTAATAATCCAAAAGCTCGTACCGAATGGGCCATACAACAACTGAAGTACGCGGCGCAAGCTTCCCGAAATCTAGGTTTAAATGCCCATGCTACGTTTAGCGGTGCGTTGTTGTGGCATACGGTATATCCTTGGCCACAGCGTCCGGCAGGTTTAGTAGAAGAAGGTTTTACAGAACTTGCCCATAGATGGTTACCTATTTTGAATGCGTTTGATGAGGTGGGGGTAGATGTCTGTTACGAAATCCATCCAGGGGAAGATTTGCATGATGGGATTAGTTATGAACTATTTCTTGAAAAAGTAAATCAGCATGCAAGAGCATGTTTATTATATGATCCGTCTCATTTTGTTTTGCAATGCTTAGATTATCTAGCCTATATTGATCATTATCATGAACGTATCAAAATGTTCCACGTAAAAGATGCAGAATTCAACCCAACGGGTAAACAAGGTGTATATGGTGGTTATCAAAGTTGGGTAGAACGTGCTGGCAGATTTAGATCATTAGGTGACGGACAAGTAGATTTTAAATCAATATTCAGTAAATTAACAGCCTATGATTTTGAGGGATGGGCCGTGATGGAATGGGAGTGTGCACTAAAGCATCCAGAAGATGGTGCCAAGGAAGGAGCGGTGTTCATTGCTGATCACATTATTCGGGTAACCGATAAAACCTTTGATGATTTTGCGGCGACAGTGGTAGACCATGACTTAAACAAAACGATTTTAGGTTTATAAAGTCATAATTAATACCTCACATAATGTTATCGTGTGAGGTATTACTCTATGACAAAAAGTATTCATTAGACAGTAGTCGGTTTAAGGTTGCTAATTGTTAATTTTACGCTCCTATATCTACTGAAGACGTATTGCTAAGAACCTTTTACTTGACGCTAAAGTGCATAGTTCAATCCTAGACTGAACCATCTGCCTGGTAATGGTATGGTTGATGTTTCAATATAAGTAATGTCGAATAAGTTATTGGCTTCCAGTTTAATAACATATTTTTCCCATCGATAATGCGCTTTGAAGTCGGTTATAAAGTAATTTTTGTAACTGATCCGTTCTACAAAGCGTTGAGCCACGCTCATCGAAAGATGTGTTGTATGCCAAGATGCACTTGCAACCAGCTGATGCTTTAAACTTTCAATTGCATATTTAGATAATAGGTTATTGCTGTTGGCATTAATAATTTTTGGCTTAAGAAAATTATAAGATAAACCGATATACCACTTATTTTCTTCCTCACTGGCGATTTTGAGTTTAGACGCGATATTGATTCCCTGAACTTGATTTTGCAAGAAGTTGCTAGGTTCCCAGTTTTCTTCGGCCGATGGTCTAGTCCAATCAATAAAATCAGTTATTTTTCGATAAAAATAACTGGCGTTTAAGAACCAGCGCTGATCATTGAATTTAATTCCGCTTTCTGCATACCAAGCTTTTTCCGGTGTCAATTCTGGATTCCCTATATTTCCTCCTCCTGTAGTATATAGGTCTGTAAATGAAGGAACTCGTTCACCTGAGCCGGTATTCACATATAACCTCCAATGATTGGTCAATGTGTAGCCTAGATCTAATCCTGGATATATCTGCCAACCGAACTTGCTGTTATAATTTAAATATGCTCCTATATTTGCTGCTAAACGATTGATGATCGCTGTTTTATATTCGGCGTATACACCATAATTCCCCCTTTTCCTATTACCCATATTGCTGCTGATCATAAACTCATTTCTGGCCTCTAAACCGAAGCCGATAGTTCCTACATCCGTTCGGTAGGTTGTATTTATTTCCGCGGTAGCAACGTGGGTATGGTGAAGATTACGATATAAGTCTAAGTTGTGCTGATCGTATCGATAATCGTCATGATTATATCGGTAACTTAGTCTTGGTTTGATAGACCATCGGTCGGATAAGTGACCATCAAAATCAATTGAAAACAGGGCTGTTTGAACAATTTCTCTTGCTTCACGATCATGAGGTGGAGCATAATAAGCATTCGCTCCAAAATCATTGTGTGTATAACCTGCCATAAGGTTCCACGAATTTTGAAGATCGTTTCGGATTTTTCCCTGATAAAAAATTTTACCATTGTGAAACGGCGTATTATAACGATAACCATTGCTCGTATCATAACTGCCATAAATTAAATGATTGGAGCGATCAGTAGTTAAACCGGCACCCAGTTGAATACCTCTTCCGTTATAAATACCTTTACCATCACCTTCTTCTTTATTTTTAAAACTGGATGAAGCGTTTAATTGAGCGTCGAAAAATTGTTTTTCGGGTACGCGTGTTACAATATTTATAGCACCTGTTAGGCTATTGATTCCGTAAATACGAGCAGCGGGGCCTCTGATGACCTCGATTCGTTCAATAGCTCCTAACGGAACGGGTATGTTCATAGAATGATGTGCGGTTTGTGGATCGCTAACTTTAACACCGTTTACTAAAATCATTGTCTGTTCAAAAGTTCCACCGTCAATACTAATATCTGCTTGAGCGCCCCAAGGGCCCCTTTGCCTTACGTCTACTCCGGCTATATAGGACAATAATTCATTGATCGAATGTGCAGGTAACTGTTTAATATCTTCTTTCGTAAGAATGTCTATATTTCTATTTTGTTCTGTAAATGGAATCCGTAAGCGATTTTCGGTAACGGTAACCTCATTTAAGTGGGTCGTTAAGGTGTCATCAATTGCTGTTGTAGACAAGGATTGACCCCATGATGGCGATTGGGCAAGACAAAGTAAGGCGCAAAAAGAAGTAAAAATTTTCATCATCGTCACTTGTTATAAAATAATAAAGCAAAGAAGCTGTCCGAAAAGCCTCAACTCCACACATCATGATGAATAAGGTGCTCCAATCGATATGGCGATTGTAGACTTTTCGTACACCTCAATGCTGGCACAAAATAAAGACTCTTATGGCATCTTGAAGTAGTCCGGTTTTGAACTTCTTCATAGTCCGGTTATTTTAATACTTGTCTATGGTGGTGATCGATGCTATTTACTGCCATTCTTCCCGGCCTAGTGCCTTTTTATCATAATAACTACTGTCTGCTTGCACGTCAGTTGCTAATGGCTGATCTGGCTTCAGTAGACCTTTCAGATCGGGTTGGCCAGCGTCTACCCAAGCCGAGTACCAATAACTACCTACTGCAATTACTGCTTTTTTCATCTGTTGCTCTACCATGCCACCCAACAATCGATGGTAGTCAGTAGAATAAGCGCGCGAATACACTTTGTCTATTGTCCTTAAACGGTTTTCATAAGCAAACTTCTTTTCTTGCGGATACGTTTTGCTAAGGGATGCTTCGATTTCTAAGACACTGTCTACCTGAGAAAAACTTTGTTCTACCATATGCCAGGCTTCCAGAAGAGGATGATCAATATATTGCGCCGAACCTACTAGGAAATCGTAATGCTGTGCAAACAACTCTGGTAATCTACTTTCCCAAAAAGCATGGATGCCTACTTGGTTGGTTAATTGGCCATTGTAATTATGAGTGGTATGTAAGGGAACATGCGCATCTGCTATATAGTGGCCTAAATCAGCAGAGTGACGTAAGATTTTTGGAAGATCTTTTGTCTGAAAAGCTTTAATCAGCTGATCGTACGAACGTGCAATTTGCCAAGGAACTATTCCGCGACTCATAAGGGTATCTTCTGTATATTTTGCCACAGCGGCCTTCCATGTTTTTGGAATACTGTCAAAAGGATGTTTGCCATATGCATCGGCATCAATATAATGTCTAGCAGCTTCATATTCGGTGATATAGCGCCTTTTATCAGGGTCTACAGCATGTTCCGTTAAATAAGTGGCGTACATTTTATAAAATGGTGCCATTGAATTTGGAAGTGTATATATGGCTAACCTATTGATTTGTTTGTGGGCATAAAAGCCCCAAGAAGATAGGGTAACCAAGAGAATCGATGCTATAAATAAACGGATAGAGGTTTTCATCATTCAAAAAGTTGAGGTGTTAAATACTTGTTTTTAATCTTTTTTAAAAGTTTTTGTATTATCCAATCAAAGTCCTATATTTGCAATCCGAAAAAATAATAAGAATTAAAGGCTAAAAAATGGCAAATCATAAATCGTCAATTAAAAGGATTAAGACTAGCGCTGCGAAGCGTTTGAGAAATCGTTACCAAGCTAAGACAACTCGTAACGCTATCAAAAAATTACGTGCAACAACTTCTAAGGAAGATGCTGCAACGTTGTTGCCACGCGTCATATCAATGCTTGATCGTTTGGCAAAGAAAAATGTTATCCATAAGAACAAGGCTTCTAATAATAAATCTAAGTTGACTAAATTCGTTAACGGTTTAGCTTAATTTTATAGATAAAAAATATAGGGGTTGAGGAAATCTTCTTCAACCCTTTTTTATATTTTACTCTTTCTTTAGTTCTCTCTCCCTAATTTTCTCTAAAACACTTTGAAGTTTTTCTGGATTTTTAGCATATGGTGCTAGATCAATTATCGCTACTTTTCTGAATTCTACAGGATGACTTTCACTTTGTAAGCAGAAGTATCCACTTTTTAATACTTGGCCATCCTGTTTTATGTTGGGGTCATAATTGGAAACATTGCCTCCGTTAATCGTTGGATGTGTATATACCATGACCGTATCACGATTAATGATATGTTTTATAATGGAATCGCCTAGAACCAAGGCATCAGCGGTAACCCATTGATCTCCGGCATATGTTTTGGATGATGAATTAAGGCAATGGGGCGTAAATTGCTCGTTTTTATAAACGACCTCTGTGCCAGGGGTGCATAAATTACCTGTTGGCCGTTCCTCTTTTCCATTACCACCAAGCAATTGATCTTCTAACGAGATTGGAAAATCTTGATCTTTAAGCATCGTATGCGGATCTTGGCTATGCAGCATAATGCCACTGTTTCTCCAAGCCCATCCTTCACCACCTTTTGCCTGTTCTCCGACAAAACGATATTCTACCCTTAAGAGATAATAAGAATAGGGCTTATTGTAAAAAATATGTCCATATTGCTGGTCGAATTGATTGTAACCTTCATAGCTAACTTTAATGACGCTATCTTCCACCCGAAACGTATGGGCAAAATTATCACCTACCTCATGTTTCGCTATTTTAACAGTCCAATCGTTTAGATCTTTTCCATTAAATAAATCAACCCACTGGGGTAAAGCGTCTTCTTTTAATGTCGACTGTCCAAATTGGCAAGCTGTTAAAGCGCCACCGAGAAGTGTTAAGATTCCTAGTTGTATGAATTTATGCATTGTCTATAATTGCGTAATTTAGGCCGAAATTAACAATTTTTACCATATCTTTGAGAAAAATAGATCATAAAAGCCTTTTTTAACCTATTGATAATTTTATAATCTTTTTTATGAATGAAGTTTACAGTAAAAAAATGTGTCTAAAAGAATGGGCGGAGCAAGATAGGCCACGTGAGAAATTGGTATGCAATGGCAGACGGATGCTTAGTGATGCCGAACTTATCGCCATACTTATAGGAAGTGGATCCCGGGAAGAAACGGCAGTAGAACTAAGTAAACGTATTTTGGCCAATGTGGAGAACGATTTAAGTGAATTGTCCAAATTAACCTTAAATGATCTGCGAGCGTTTAAAGGAATCGGGGAAGCGAAGGCCATTACCATTATGGCTGCTTTGGAGTTAGGCCGGCGGAGAAAAGAAAATATTGCAAAGAAAAAGCCGCAAATAAAAAGCAGTGAAGATGCCTACCGTATTTTACAGCCATTATATGCAGATTTAGGACATGAGGAGTTTTGGATTTTACTGATTAATACAGCCAATAAAGTTATTGGGCAAGAATTGATCAGTAAAGGTGGAAGCGGCATGGTTGGGGTAGATGTCAAAAATATTTTTGAGGCCGTACTTCATGCAAAAGCAACGGGTTTTATTATGAGTCATAACCACCCGGCTGGAACCCTAAAGCCTAGTAAAGCTGATATACAATTAACCGATAAAATTGTTCAGGCAGCGCAATATATGGATATACGTATGTTGGATCATCTCATTATTACTGACGAGGGTTATTATAGTTTTGTAGATCATGATGATTTATAAATAATTCCAAAAATATGCTAAGTTTGCAACGATTTTAGAACCTTAGTTGCCCTGTTAAAACAGGATTTTAATTCCAAAGTGGTAGATGTGGGGGCTAGTGAGGTCATTTAAAACAATTTATTCGAATGAAAATAGCATATAATTGGCTTAAACAATTTATAGAAATAGATAAAAGTCCTGAAGAACTTTCGTTAATATTGACTGATCTGGGATTAGAAGTAGAAGGCATAGAAACAGTACAAAGTATTCCCGGAGGTCTAGAAGGCTTAGTTATTGGAGAAGTAAAGACGTGCCAACCACATCCTAACGCTGATCGGTTACGGCTAACGACTGTTGATATAGGCACAACATCTTTGCTCCAAATCGTTTGTGGTGCTCCTAACGTTGCTGCTGGACAAAAAGTTGTCGTAGCTCCGGTAGGAACGGTTATTCATCCGTTGAGTGGAGAAGCCTTTAAAATTAATAAATCAAAGATAAGGGGAGAGTTGTCTGAAGGGATGATTTGCGCCGAAGATGAGATCGGTTTAGGTGTCGATCACAATGGAATTATAGTGCTAGATACCGATGCTCAGGTAGGGCAAGCAGCAAAAAGCTATTTTAATGTAACGGATGATTTTTGTTTCGAAATTGGCTTAACCCCAAATCGTGCCGATGCAGCCTCCCATCTTGGTGTGGCAAGAGACGTAGCTGCCTATTTAAAAAAAGAGATTACGCTACCTCATATTGAGCGTTTTAAGGTAGGCCAAGAGCCAAGTCCCATTCAGGTTGAAGTACAAAATACCGAAGCTTGTAGACGTTACACCTCTCTATACATCCGAAATGTAAACGTAGGAAAGTCACCCCAATGGTTAGTCGACCAATTGAAAACGATTGGAATACGTTCGATAAACAACGTAGTGGATATCACCAACTATGTATTGCACGAGCTAGGGCAACCATTGCATGCTTTTGATGCCCATAAAATAGCTGGTAATCGAATTGTTGTTCGAAATGCACGAGAAGGGGAATCTTTTGTGACTTTAGATGGAGTAGCACGAAAACTATCAGCAGAAGATCTGATGATCTGCGATGAAGAGAAACCTTTGTGTATAGCCGGTGTATTTGGTGGTTTAGATTCTGGCGTGAGCGCACTAACTAACGATGTTTTTTTGGAAAGTGCATATTTTAACGCTGTATCCATCCGGAAATCATCTAAAAGACATGGGTTAAAGACAGATGCTTCGTTTAGATTCGAAAGAGGAACAGATCCCAATATGACGGTACTTGCCTTGAAAAGGGCTGCTCTTTTAATTCAGGAAATAGCCGGTGGCGAAATTGTTTCCGCAATATCCGATCATTACCCTGAACCGATTAACTCCTTTATATTTGATGTCAACCTAGAGCAGGTTAGACGGTTAATTGGAAAAGAAATTAGCAACGAGGAAATAATTGCCATTATAGAAGCACTGCATATTGAGGTACGGGTAAAAAGTCAGGGTGTTATCGAAGTAGCTGTGCCACCATATAAAGTTGACGTTACCCGGGAAGTGGACATTATTGAAGAAGTTTTACGGGTTTATGGGTATAATAATATTGAAATGAAGCAGCAGATAAAAGCTTCTCTTAATACCTCTCCTAAACCTGATAAAGAAGTAGTGCAGCACATGGTTTCAGAATTTCTGGTAAGTAATGGTTTTTACGAAATCCTTTCCAATTCATTGACCAAGACGGCTTACCTGGATAATGCAGATACCGCTGTTAAAATCTTTAATCCTTTAAGCAGTGATTTAGACGTTATGCGTCAGAACCTATTATTTTCTGCACTGGAAGCGGTTAGTCATAATCAGAAAAGGAAAAATGCTGATTTAAAGCTATTTGAATTTGGAAAAACGTACTATGCTATTGACGATCGTTATGAAGAAGATCAATATTTAAGTCTGACGCTTACAGGAGCAATGCAACATAAGCAATGGAATCAACCGGTTCAATGGTGCAACTTTTATCACATAAAGGCAGCAGTTGATGCCCTAATAAAGCGGCTTCATATAAAAGATTTAACAAGCGAGGAAGCAGAAGATCCAAAAATAGCTTATGGTCTTCAATATAGAAAGGGGCAAAAAATACTTGTAAGTTTCGGTGCCGTTTCTCTTGATGCCTTAAAGAAAGCAGATGTTAATGGAGATGTATTTTATGCCGTTTTTCATTGGGGATTACTTTTGAAGGCTATCAGTAAAAACCGAATAACATATCAGGAAATCGCTAAATTTCCTGCTGTTAGACGTGATTTATCCTTATTGGTTGATCGCAGTGTTTCTTTTGCCACGCTTAAACAGCTTGCAGAGCGAACAGAACGTAAATTGCTTCAATCTGTCAATGTGTTTGATGTTTACGTAGGCGACAAATTACCACCCGAAAAAAAGTCGTATGCCTTAAGTTTTGAGTTACAAGACGAAGAAAAAACGTTAACAGATAAACAAATTGATTCGGTGATGCAAAAATTAATACTTAACTTTGAAAAAGAAGTAGGTGCCGAGGTTAGAAAGAGTTAGTTGGTAAATTAAAAAACGAAATTAGATGTCAACAGTTTCCGCTCAATTAGACCATGTCGTAGAGAAAACAGCAAAACTGATTGAATTATGTTTATCTTTACAGGAAGAGAATGATATGCTTAAATTGGAAAATCAATCCATAAAAGTAGCATTGGAAACGTGTAAAAATAAGACAAAGGACTTAGAAGAGCAGATGAAAGCTTTGGCAGTGGCGCGTTCATTAGAAGGGTTGGAGATAAAAAAAGAAGCGGGGAAAGAAAAAACACTTGACATCAAGCAAAAAATTAACGATTTTGTGCGAGAAATAGATAAATGTATCGAGTTACTGAAGTAGGTAACTAATTTATATAGTGAATCAAGCTCATCATATGGGAGATATTTCCATAAAAATAAATATTGCAGACAGGGTATATCCGTTGAGGATTGAGATGGAAGAGGAAGAAATTATCCGTCATGCAGCTAAGTTAATTAACGACCGTATAAAAGATCTACAGGAGAATTATGCGGTGAGAGATAAGCAAGATTTGCTTTCAATGGCCGTATTGCACTATGCAACTGCAGCCTTGAAAGCTGAAAAACAAATCCGAGATGAAGATACAGGGGTTGCTGATAAGGTATATCAATTGGATCAATTGCTATCTGAGTTTTTTAAAGAGTAATCGTTCTTTTTAATATTGAGCTTAAGATTTAACCGCAGTTAATTCGGTTTCACTATTTTTAAACTTAACACTTCAATATCAAGAAGCGTAAATAGGCATACTCCATTTTGCCTTTGGCCACCTGGAGATAGTTATACGCTAAACCTGAATATAGAAGTTTAAAATAATTGGAACCTATTATTAGCTGCGGTTTTTTTTTGAATATAAATTGTTTAAGATAACTGATTTAAAAATGGAAGGTAACGTTAACCTTCCATTTTTAAACATCAACTAAATATAGATAAACAACATGGAAATAATGAGTTATGTGCTATTGGGATTAGCTATAGGCATAGTAATAGGACGTTTTTTACTCCGTATCCTATTTAAAAAGCAAGAGCAAGCGGCACAAAATAAGGCAAAGCGTATCTTAAAAGAAGCTGAGCAAGAAGCAGAAATGCTTAAGAAAAACCGCTTATTGGAAGCAAAGGAAAAATTCCTTCATTTAAAGGCTGAACATGAACGTGAAATCAGCCAAAAGAACAACACAATCAACCAAAAAGAAAATGCAATTCGCCAGAAAGAACAGTCGTTAAACTCAAAATTGGAGCAAGTTAATCGGGAAAAACAAGAATTAGACAATACCCGTAAAAATCTAGAACGCCAATTAGAGCTTACCAATAAGAAGCAAGATGAAGTTGACCATCTAAAGCTTCAACATATCAAACAATTGGAAACTATCGCCGGACTTTCTGCAGAAGAAGCAAAAGAACAATTGGTAACTAATCTTCGAGAAGAAGCCCGATCCAAGGCTATGATCCAAATCAAAGACATTATCGATGAAGCCAAACTTACCGCTAGCAAAGAAGCGAAAAAAGTAGTTATCCAAACCATTCAGCGCACCGCTACCGAAAGTGCTATTGAGAATACCGTTTCTATTTTCAATATAGAAAACGATGAAATAAAAGGAAGAGTAATAGGTCGAGAAGGCCGCAATATCCGAGCATTAGAAGCAGCTACTGGCATTGAGATTATTGTTGATGATACTCCGGAAGCCATAATACTTTCAGGCTTTGATCCGGTACGTAGAGAAATTGCTCGTTTAGCCCTTCATCGGCTGGTAACTGATGGGCGGATCCACCCGGCACGTATAGAAGAGGTCGTTGCTAAAACAAAAAAGCAAATCGAAGACGAAATCGTAGAAATAGGAGAGCGTACGGTCATCGATCTAGGTATACATGGTTTACATCCAGAATTAATTCGAATGGTTGGTAGGATGCGTTATCGGTCATCTTACGGACAGAACTTATTGCAACACTCTAGGGAAGTTGCTAATTTCTGTGCTACAATGGCTGCAGAGTTGGGCTTAAATGTAAAGCTTGCTAAGCGTGCAGGTTTATTGCACGATATTGGTAAAGTACCTGATGATAATCCTGAGCTTCCACATGCTATATTGGGTATGCAGTTGGCGGAAAAATATAAGGAACATCCCGAAGTTTGCAATGCCATTGGAGCCCATCATGATGAGATCGAAATGACATCTCTTATTTCGCCTATTGTACAGGCTTGCGATGCTATCTCGGGTGCTAGACCAGGAGCTCGCCGAGAAGTTGTAGAAAGCTATATTAAACGTTTGAAGGAATTAGAAGAATTGGCTTTATCTTATCCTGGAGTAGAGAAAACGTTTGCTATACAAGCGGGAAGGGAATTACGAGTAGTTGTAGAAAGCGAAAAAGTAACCGATGCGCAAGCAGAGATATTGGCTGCAGATATTTCTAATCGTATACAAACGGAGATGACTTATCCAGGCCAAATCAAGGTAACCGTTATCCGGGAAACTAGATCGGTATCATTTGCGAAATAAAACTTGATTTTAGTACTAAGTACTCCGTAAAGTACTTAGTACTGTAATTCATAAATATGGCGCATAAACAACATAAAAAACAACAAACGAAAGTTGAGAAAAGACCCATTGATCTTCTTTTTGAACAATATGCCCTTTATCATCAGCAGGGAACGAACCAATTCATCCATTGGTTTGTTGTTCCTCTAATGACCTTTAGTATTTCTGGAATAATTTGGAGTATTCCCTTTCCTCATTTAAATTTTTTAGGGCAATATAATGGCTTTATCAATTGGTTTACCTTGTTTATGGCGGTTGTTGTTTACTATTATTTGCGTCTAGCACCTACTTTATCCTATGTCATGTTACTTACGTTTGGCCTCTTCAGTTATTTAATTGTTCATTTGGAATACTGGGAGCAGGCAGGCGGTCCGACACTTTGGTCAGTATGCCTGATCCTTTTAATTATTAGTTGTATTGGGCAATTTATTGGCTATAAAACGGAGCAAAAAAAACCATCTTTTTCTATAGGTCTACAATTTTTGTTGACCGGCCCCATTTGGTTATGGCATGTTATTTTTAAAAAATTAAAATTTCCGTATTAAGCATCTTATATTTTTTTATAAAGAATTAACGTAAGTTTAACTTAAAAATAAAGCGCGGTACTTATTATTATCGGATGAAGATATTATATGCAGTACAAGGAACGGGCAACGGGCATTTGAGTAGAGCAATGGATGTTATCCCATGCTTAAAAAAAAGGGCAGATGTTGATATTTTGGTCAGTGGTATCCAGGCCGATTTAGATTTGCCGTTCGATGTAAAGTATCGAAAACACGGACTAAGTTTTATATTCGGTAAAGCCGGTGGTGTGGATCTCTGGAAGACGTTTATGCAAAATAAAATCAGAGATATTGTGAAAGAAGTTAATGAGGCTCCTATAGAAGCGTATGATTTAGTTATTAACGATTTCGAACCAGTTACAGCTTGGGCTTGTTATCTGCGTGAGCATCCATGTATAGGTATGAGTCATCAGGCGGCGGTGTTGGATAAGCAATCACCAAAACCCGATGAAGTAGATATGATGGGAAAATTTATTTTAAAGCACTATGCGCCAGTTGATACTAGTTACGGTTTTCATTTTCAGCCTTATAGTGAATCTATCTTTACACCTGTAATTCGTCAGCAAATACGCACACAACAGGTAAGTGACAACGGTCATTATACCGTATACCTACCTGCCTACGATGACGCACGGCTTTTGAAAAGCTTGTTGAGATTCAAAGATGTACAGTGGGATGTTTTTTCTAAACATAACCGCGTACCTTTTTCCCTAAACAACGTAAATGTGCAGCCCATCGATAATGAGAAATTTGTTAGAAGCATGGCCAGTTGCCACGGCGTACTCTGCGGTGCTGGATTTGAGACTCCAGCTGAGGCTTTGTTTTTAAACAAAAAGCTACTGGTTATCCCCATGAAAAACCAATATGAGCAGCATCTAAATGCCGCCGCACTTAAACAGATGGGGGTTCCAGTGATAAAAAACCTTAAATCCAAGAATAATAATATTATTGAAGAGTGGATAGCATCGGATACCCTAGTGAAAGTAGATTACCCTGATATTACACAGGAAATTGTAGATAAAATATTGTCCATTCATCAGTAAGCGAATGAGGAAAAGTGATTTCGGAGACGACTTTGTGTGGGGTGTTTCTACCGCCGCTTTTCAGATAGAAGGAGCGCATGACCAAGATGGTAAGGGAGCTTCTATTTGGGATGAATTCAGTAAAAAGAAAGGTAAAATCAGGGGAAAGCATCACGCTCGTGAGGCTTGCGACTTTTATAATCGATATGAAGAAGATCTACGACTAATGAAATCCATGCATATTCCTAATTTTCGGTTTTCCGTCTCATGGCCGCGCATTTTACCAATAGGAACAGGAGCTGTAAACCAGCTGGGTATTGAATATTATAACCGCATTATTGATACTTGTCTTCAATTGGATATAACACCATGGATTACCTTATATCACTGGGACCTTCCGCAAGCATTGGAGGATAAAGGTGGATGGACGAATCGGGCAATTATTGGTTGGTTTGAATATTTTGTTCAGGTTTGTGTTCAACATTTCGGAGATCGGGTTAAACATTGGATGATATTAAATGAGCCTGTTGCTTTTACTGGAGCTGGTTATTTTTTTGGGAAGCATGCACCAGGTAAATGGGGATTGAAATATTTTCTTCCTGCCGTCCACCATGCTACACTTTGTATGAGTAAAGGAGGCCGATTGGTAAAGAAGTTATTGCCAGATGCTTTGGTGGGAACAACCTTTTCTCATTCGGTTATGGAACCAATAGCCCTTAAAACTCGTCATATTAATGCGCTCAAAAGAGCTGATGCCATTATGAACAGATTATTTTTAGAACCAGTGCTGGGCATGGGATATCCGATGGATGAGGTGAAAGCGCTACGAAACCTGAAAAAATATATATTACCAGGGGATGAAGCGGAAATGGCTTTTGATTTCGATTTTATAGGTTTACAGACCTATACAAGAGAGTATATCCAATTTTCATTGCTGATGCCCTATGTATGGGCCAACATTGTTGAACCTAAGAAAAGAGGCATAGAAAAAACCACGGCAATGGATTGGGAAATTTATCCTCCTTCTATTTATATGGCATTGAAACGTTTACATAGTTATCCGAATATGCCCCCCATTATTATCACCGAAAATGGCGCTGCATTTGAAGATAAAATACATGATGGTCAAATTCATGATGAAGAGCGTATGATGTACCTGCGCGAACACATATGGGAAGTACTGAAAGCGAAACAGGAAGGTGTAAACGTAGGTGGTTATTTCGTTTGGACGTTTACCGACAACTTTGAATGGGCAGAAGGATACCATCCCCGCTTCGGGTTGGTACATGTTAATTTTGAAAACCAAGCACGTATTGTAAAAGATAGTGGTAAGTGGTATGCCGAATGGCTGAGGGGTAGTTAGTTGCGAGTTGTGTGTATCAGGTTTCTTATCTCTCTTTTCGCTTTCTACTTGATACTTTTCGCTAACATCTCAAATCTCCTATCTTTTTCCTATAATTTTTTTATGTTTGCTTCACTATGATTAAATCCTTACTTTTAATAAGCCTTCTGGCCTTGAGCTCACTCTCTATAAGTGCCCAACAGAAAGACAAACCCAAACAACAGGTATCAAAACAAAAAACGATAAGTCCCATGTTCGAGAGTAAATTAGATTCTGCATCCTATGCCTTCGGCTTAAGTATGGCTAGAGATTTGCAGAAACGAGGTCTAAAACAGTTAAATGGAAAATTGGTGGCACAAGCTATCGATGATTTATTTGCAGGTAGACCTAGTCAGCTAAATGAAGCTGATGAATATCATGCTATTAGTGAGGTTCTGACAGCAGCAGCTGAAAATGCAAAGAAAGAAGCAACAGCGAAGGGTGATGCTTTTTTGGCAACAAATAAAACCAAATCAACTATTCATACAACTGCTAGTGGTTTGCAGTATGAAATTATCAAGGACGCGAATGGTGCAAAACCATTAGCGACTGACTCGGTGACCGTTCATTATAAGGGCGCTTTGCTTGATGGTAAGGTATTTGATAGTTCTTACGATAGAGGGGAACCCATTTCTTTCCCGCTTAATCGCGTGATTCAGGGATGGCAAGAGGGGTTGCAATTAATGCCTGTAGGATCGCATTATCGCTTTTATATTCCCTATCAGTTGGGATATGGTGAAAGCGGGGCAGGAGCAGATATTCCGCCATATAGTGTATTGATATTTGATGTAGAGTTGTTGAAAATAGGCAGTTAGGTCACTTCATATAAACGTATGAATAGGAACTTAGGTAAATCCGATTTATGGATTAGCGAGATTGGCTTTGGTTGTATGTCGCTAAATGAAAGTCAAAAGCAAGCAGAAAGCTTGTTGCAGCAGGCTTTTGATGCTGGAATTAATTTCTTTGATACAGCTGATTTATACGACAAAGGGAGAAACGAAGAGTGGGTAGGAAAGGCACTGCAGCCGTTTCGAAAAGAGGTGATTATTGCCACTAAAGTAGGCAATCAATGGCGCGAGGACGGTAGCACTTGGGATTGGAATCCATCAAAAGATTATATTTTGAAGGCAGTAGAAGACAGTTTGCGTCGTCTTCAAACCGATTATATTGATTTATATCAACTGCATGGCGGAACGATTGATGATCCAATAGACGAAACGATAGAAGCTTTTGAAGTGCTTAAACAGCAAGGAAAAATACGTTGGTATGGCATATCATCCATTAGACCAAATGTGATTAGGGAATATGTAAAACGTTCTCGTATCGTTTCGGTAATGATGCAATACAGTCTGTTGGATCGTAGACCAGAAGAAGAAATACTTTCCTTACTTGCAGAACATCAAATTAGCGTAATTACGAGGGGAGGACTTGCACAAGGGCGATTGCTAGGAAAAAAAACGGGTGATTATTTGCAGTATACAAAGACAGAAGTCGCTAAAGCAGCCGAAGCGATCAGTAATATGGCCCGTGATTTGAATAAATCGGAAATATCAGTAGCTTTAGCTTATATATTAAGTCAGGAAGCGGTAACAAGTGCAATAACAGGTATCCGCACAACGGATCAGCTATATGAGGTGTTAGAATTGTTAAAAAATCCCTTGCGTTTGGACGGGGAACAATTACAATTTTTAAGGGCTAGTGTGCGCGATTATATATACGAAAACCATAGATAAATAAATATTAACTAAACAAAAAAACAATGCGTTTGAATAAACAGATTTGGAGTGCTTGCTTAGCACTATTCATGTGTGTAACCCTAGTAAAGGCACAAGATAGACCGGAAGAAAAATTAGGATGGGAGTTAGGAGCTCAGGCTTATAGCTTTAACCATTATACCTTTGCCGAAGCTTTAGATAAGATTGATAGTTGCAAATTGAAATACGTTGAAGCATTTCCCGGACAGACTATTGGTGGTGGAATAGAGGGAAAAATGGATTTTACCATGAGCCCTGAAACACGTAAACAAGTACTTCAGCTGATCAAAGACAAAGGCTTAACATTAGTAGCTTACGGTGTAGTAAATGCGGATTCTCCAGAAGGGTGGCGGCAATTATTTGAATTCGCTAAGGCAATGGGAATAAAAAATATCAATACAGAACCTAAGCAAGAAGATCTACCTTTAGTCGGTAAATTAGCTAATGAATTTAAGATCAAAGTATCCATCCATAATCATCCCAACCCTTCGCACTATTGGAGTCCGGAAATTGTGCTCAATGCCATTCAATTAGCAAACAGTAAGTATGTAGGAGCGTGTGCCGATATTGGCCACTGGGTACGTTCTGGATTGGATATTGTGGAGTGCTTGAAAAAATATAAAGGACATATTAATCATGTGCATTTCAAAGATTTAAATGAAAAATCTCCACAAGCACATGATGTACATTGGGGAACTGGTATTAGCGATGTTAAAGCTGTTATGCAAGAACTCAAGAATCAGAAATTTAAGGGCATGCTTTCAGCTGAATATGAATACAACTGGTTGTCCAATTCAGCTGATATTGCTGTTAGTGCAGCGAATTTTAGAAAAATAGTCAAGGAGTTGAAGTAGATTATAGATTTATACGTTACACGTGGTACGTTTACGTTCTAACGTTTAAAAGAAGAGCCATTGCAGGAATGCAGTGGCTCTTCTTATTATGAAGTGATGTATTCTACCTAAAGATGTTTATCTGACGGATATTTTTAATAGAAAGATGAATCACAATTTTATAAAAGGTAATTACCATAAACCTAAAAGATACGTTTCTATAGCGATATCTCGTTTGAATCAGTTTTGTTAACATTGTTTTAACATGATATACATGTAAGAATAACACGTAGTTAATATTCTGTTTACCTAGTCTTGCGTCCTTTGTAACGGAATATTACGATTTACATGAAACTCAAAAACCAATTTTTTTTAATTCTATTCTTTAGTAGTTCTATCACTTTTGCCCAACAGAAGGGGACGATTGCAGGTGTCGTTATTGATGCCTCTATGAACAATGAAAGCATGCCCTCCGTGTCTATTTCGGTAGAGGGAACCAAACAAGGAGTCAATACAGACGGACAAGGTAAATTTAAACTGGAATTAGATGCCGGTAAACATGTTTTAGTATTCACGTATGTTGGCTATCAAACATTACGTGACACCGTAGATGTGCAGGGGGGGAAAACGATTGCTTTAAATGTAGCGATGATGTCTGATGCACAGGTATTAGACGATGTTGTTGTTACGGGTGAAGTTCGGAAAGATACCGAGTCTGCACTGCTCAGAAAACAGATGAACTCGGCAGTTATTACTCAAAGTATTGGTGCACAGGAGATGAGCCGGAAGGGAGTAAGCAACGCCGCTGTTGCTATCACGAAAGTTACCGGTATAGCCAAACAGGAGGGAACGACTGGCGTATTTGTACGTGGACTCGGTGATCGGTATAATAATACCTTATTAAATGGATTGCCTATTCCCTCCAATGAATCCACCAGCAAAAACATTTCACTTAATTTATTTAACACAGACATCATCCAATCGATCGGTATCAGTAAAATCTATACAGTCGATGATTATGGCGACGTGGGTGGAGCAACGGTGAATATATCCTCTAAGGAGCATGTAGGCAAGCCTACACTGCGTGTAGAAATTGGTGGCGGTTTAAACTCACAGGCTTTCCGTTCCGATTTCAAACGTGCAGATAACTGGAAGCGTTTTGGATTTTATAATATAAAAACACCAACAAGTATCAATGAATACCCTTTTCAATCGCGCTGGACGCCTAAAACGGTAGATAAACCATTTGACTATAATTTCCGTATTCAGGGAGGAACTGGATTCAGTGTGGGTACAGAAGGACGAATGAACGTGTTTGCTACTTTGGCACATGAAAACGATTATGGTTATGAAAAAGGGACGGAGAAGGTTATTGGTTCCACCGCTGATAATGTGATTGCCGATTTTCGTGATGCTCGGAAGTACACCTATGAAACCCAATCAACGGGTATGCTGAATGTAGATTATCGTATTAATGCGAAGAACCGTTTGAAGTGGAATAGTATTTTTATCAATAGTTCTTCTAGCAGTGTGGATGAGTACAACGTTTTTCCTAAGGACCAAAAGGAGCAATTGCAACGTCAAATACTTACCGAGCAGAATAAAATATTTCTGAATCAACTATTAGGTGAGAATCAACTCAATGAGCGTTTTTCTTTAGATTGGGCCTTGTCTTATGGAAAAGTAAATGCCGATATGCCTGATCGGATTACCAATGTGGTGAGCTTGGGAAACAATGGTAACTATGAATATAGTAAAAATCAAGCTGGTGAAAATAATCGTTATTTTCAAAGCATTAAAGAGGATGAGTTTGCCGGGCGTTTTGCGGTGAACTATGCATTGGGTACTGGAAAGTTAGCGTTGGGCTATACCGGTAGAATTAAAAAGCGCGATTTTACCGCTATGCAACTTAATATTCGAATTCACGAATCGGGGATTGCTGCTGATATGGACGATATAGATTCGTTTTTAAATGCTTCTCATTTTTCAAGTGATACACAGGCACCGAATAGCTTCGACCTGATAACCAGTAGAGGCAATAAGAATTTAGCTACTCCATCGATATACAATGCTAAATTGAATGTTCATGGGGCATACGTAAATTTTGAGAACAAAGCCAATGACCAGTTAACCTATACTGTAGGTGTCCGTGCGGATAAGGTGTTGCAAGAATTGACTTGGGATGTTTATCCTAATCCTGCAGGTATGTCTTTTAGCGATGCCGACGTAGATAAACTGTTTATCTTACCCGCTTTTACCTTAAAATATGCGCTTACAGAACGTGAAAATTTACGGATTGCGGCCAGTAGGTCCTATACTTTGCCACAATTTTTAGAAAAGGCTCCTTTTCAATATGAGGCACCGACGTATTCGAGCTATGGTAACTCGTCCCTTAAACCGGCAGATAATTATAATGTGGATCTCAAGTGGGAACAATTTCCGAGCTCGGATGAATTATTTTCTTTTGGATTATTTGGAAAGTATATTAAAGATCCCATTAGCCGTACGTTAACCAATGCTGCATCCTCTACCTTATATACATTTGTCAACGGAGGCGACTACGCTTATGTTTTTGGGGCAGAATTGGAAGCGCGTAAAAATATCGACGCCAATTTTTCCGCCGGTGCGAATTTAACCTATATGTACAGTAGACAGGAGCTTGATCCAGAAAAAGTAACGAAACAATCAAAGGAAACCTTAGCCGTAAACTTCAACACCGATCATGATGCGTTGCAAGGGGCATCTCCCTTACTAGCCAATGCCGATATTACCTATAAAACAAATGCAGGTAAAGTCAGACCGATGATTGCGCTGGTAGGGAGTTATTTTTACGATCGGATTTTCTCCTTGGGTTCGTTTGGGCGAGGAAATATTGTGGAGAAGGGCTATCCAACAGTAAATTTTAATTCAACTACAAGTATTGGTGATCGCTGGGAAGTCGGATTAAAGCTAAATAACCTATTAAATAATACCGTACGGATGGAACAAGAAAATACAGATGCCCATGTGGAAGTCTACTCCTACAAGAGAGGTGTAGATGTTAGTTTGGGTATTAAATACAAAATCTTTTAGACAAAATTAAAACAGAAAAACAACAGAATCATTCATTTAAAATTAAACTTATGAAAAAGTTATTCTTGAGCATGGCAGTGGTTGCGACGATGTTCGCTGCGTGTAGTAACGACGACAACGATGTTAATCCAGGTGATGACGAAATCACTTTCGATGATGGCGTTATCAGCGGTAATATTGACCGTGACGCTCACGTTAAAGCAGGACAAAACTATGTTTTAAAGGGCGAAGTTTACGTAAAATCCGGTGCAACATTAACCATCGATCCCGGTGTTAGAATTGAAGCAGAGGTAGGTGATGACGTACCGGTAGCATTTTTAGCTATAGAGCGTGGCGCTAAAATCAATGCTGTTGGTACGGAAGAAGAACCGATTGTCTTTACTTCTCAAGCAAAAGAAGCAGGGAAATGGGGCGGACTGGTGATTTGTGGTAAAGCAACAAATGGTCAAGGCGCTAATGCACAGGCTGAAGTAGCTGGTTTGAATTATGGTGGTGACGACGATGCGGATAACTCTGGTGTCTTATCGCATCTTATTGTAGAATATTCGGGCAATCTAATCAATGATAAATCTGAATTTAACGCGGTAACCTTCTATGCCGTTGGTTCTGGAACGAAGGTAGACAACATTTATATCAACCAAGTGGCGGATGATGGTATTGAATTCTTTGGCGGTACGGTTAATGTAGAAAATGTTACTGTTATTGGTTCGCAAGATGATTCTTTCGATTGGACAGATGGTTGGAGAGGTACAGCTACTAATATATATGCCGATCAATCAAAATCAACAGCTTATTCAAGTGACAGTCGTGGTATTGAAGCGGATAATTTCGAACAGAATTTTGCTCAAACTCCCGTATCTAGTCCAACACTTACGAATGTAACCTTAATTGGTCGTAACAAAGCTGAAGTAACCAGTGAAGCAGGAATGAAACTGCGTCGTGGTACACAAGGAAAAATCAGTAATGTTTATTTGAAAGACTTTATTGCAGGGAAAGGGGTTGACGTTTCTGATAATGAATCTATCGAATACTTTAAGGCAAACCCTGTTCAGAAAGTTAAATTCGACAATGTACCAACCAAAGGTGCTGTTGATGGTACCTACACTGAAGACGATACTGCCACAGGTGCTGGTAATGGTGCTGAACTACCCGAATGGGCAAGTTGGGCTACTTCTTTCTTAGAGTAAGTTGCACTTATTATTGGATCATTGAAGAAAGAGGTGTCTTTACAAAGACACCTCTTTTTTTAACAATTCTTTTTTTATGCAAAGGAGGATGGATGAGGTTAGGTGATAAGAAAATAACATTCACTTAACAATTAAAAGACCTTTAATTGATGTTACCCTATTAGTTTTATGGCAGGAAAGCCTTACTTTTATGGAACTTATTCTTCATCGTAAATTAAGTTGAGGTGGTATGTACATCTTGTTTATCGCTGGTTTATTGTTACTACTCTTACTATTGTATTTCCAACTCTATCGTGTTCCTTCAACGTGTAAATCATTCGTCAGGTTTTCTTTTCCTTACAGTAATGAAGAACCGCTAGTCTGTTATGAAGGCGAATTTTCGGTAATCACCTATAATATTGCTGGTTTACCCCAAATCATTTGTAGCGCTTCTACAGAGCGCTCAACGAGTATAGCTGAGATAGGTCGGCGCTTAAATACTTACGATATTGTCCATGTGCAAGAGGATTTTAATTACAATAGTTTCCTCTATAATGGCGGCAATGAACATCCATACAGATCAAAAACTAAGGGAGGCGTGCCTTTTGGTGACGGACTGAATACCTTATCTAAATTTCGTATTTTAGAATTACGCAGAATCCCCTGGACTAACTGTACCGGTGCTGATTGCTTAACTCCGAAAGGTTTTACGTATTCCCAAATTGAAGTTGCCAAAGATGTGTTGATCGATTTTTATAATGTTCATGCCAATGCCGCAGATGATCCGGCAGCTGCCGCTGCACGAAGAAAGAATATTGTGCAACTATCGACGTATATAAAAGCACATTCAGGTGATCGCGCAGTGATTGTTATGGGAGATCTGAATGCGCATTTTTGTTATGAACATGATAATATCCGTGACCTGCTTGCCGAAAATCAGTTGAAAGATGCTTGGGTCACCCTGAAAAGCAATGATTGCTTTCCGGCTTTTAAGAAATTTATACGAGAAGATATTTTAAACTTGAACGACGATTGCGAATCCATTGATAAAATATTATACCGGAGTAGTTTGGAGATACTCCTCACCCCGAAGGCATATCGTTTCGAAAATGAAAAATTCAATAATGAGGAGGGTATCCCTTTATCCGACCATTGTCCGGTTAGCTTGTCGTTTAGCTGGAAACAACAGCTTTAGCACATTGTGCAAAAAGGCGCTGATTATGGAAAAAACGCGTCATTACGATGAAGAATGACGAAGTAATTGTTTTAATAACGGATACCTTGACTACGCTTCGCTCGATACGACGATGATGAGCACGTACCAATAATTTAAAATAGGGGCTCCTGATAGTCATTTGATTTTTTCACAAAGGCATAATGCTTAATTAAAATAGACTTAATGCAAGACCTTTATTTTTGTATCAGAGTTAAAGAATAATTGATTCATGTAAATTAGGTTTGGTTAAAATTGGAAAGGGCCCGCTGTGAAGCGTGCCTTTTTTTTGATATATTGTTTTTTAACGTAAGCGTCATTTTTCCATAATCGATAATGCCTTTGTATTGAGTTAAAATATCACCACCGATGACACCGATTACAGGATCGACGGCTAGGTTTTCATAGGCAAAATTTATAGAAGAAAGATCTAATACAGCCACTTCAAAATCTGTTAGGTGAAAATTACCTAATTGAATGTCTGGAACCAGCCAGGTGAAGCTCTCCATGTTCGTTGTACCCAAACCGGTAGAAACCCGATCACTGCTTTTTAATTGTTCGTTTTCCAAATATTTTTCAACAGTGCTTTTATCAAATACTGTTTTGGAAGCGCCTGTATCCAATACAGCCTTGAATGTTTTATTAAAAACAACAACTTCCACGAGTAAGTGGAAGCCGTCATCTTGTAAGTTGAGTAGTACAAGTGGTATTTTAATCATTAATAATAAAAAATTAGATGATCTTGCTTTCTGTGAGGACGTTATTCATATTTCTAACAGCGTCTGCGCTCGCTGCAAATTTGGTTTGCTCTTCTTCATTAAGGTTTAAGGATACTATTTTTTCGGCCCCACCTTTACCAATAATTACCGGCACCCCTAGATTGATGTCTTCCTGTCCATATTCGCCGTTTAATAAGACGGAGGCAGTAAATAATTTTTTCTGATCCCGAACAATACTTTCAGTCATCGCGGCAATCGCGGCCCCCGGAGCATACCAGGCGGAGGTGCCAATTAATTTGGTTAACGTTGCCCCACCAACCATCGTATCTGCTATAACCTGATCTTGTTGCTCTTGCGACAAAAAATCGGTTACGGGAATGCTGTTCCACGTAGCCTGACGGATTAATGGAATCATCGTGGTATCACCATGTCCGCCGATAACGATTGCATTTAAATCGCTTGGTGATGCGCTAGTATGTCGACTAATTTGATATTTGAATCGGGCCGAATCCAAAGCGCCACCCATACCGATGACTCTGTTTTTAGCAATGCCTGTTGCTTTTAAAGCCAAATAGGTCATGGTATCCATGGGATTGGAAACCACTAGCAGTATAACTTCTGGTGAATATTTAAGTAAATTCTCTGCCACTGATTTCACGATATTGGCATTGGTGCCAATTAATTCTTCACGTGTCATACCTGGTTTGCGAGGAATACCGGAAGTTATAACCGCTACCGTTGAGCCAGCAGTTTTTTCATAATCATTGGTAACACCAACAATTTTTGTATCAAAACCTAATAATGCAGCTGTTTGAGCAATATCTTGCGCTTTACCCTCAGCCACACCTTCTTTTATATCTAGGAGAATTACTTCTTCAGCAAGTTCTTTTCTACTTATATTGTCTGCAGCGGTTGCTCCTACGGCACCTGCACCTATAACGGTTATCTTCATAACTCTAGGGGTTAAATAATTTTATCTTTACGTCCTTTCGCATTATTGCGGTACGTCGAAAGTTAATAAAAAGGATTTGAATAGACAATTTTTATTAGATATTAGCTTTTATCTTAAAAGCTTGATAAGTGATGAGTGTTGTAAACTATTTAGGTACTCACAACTCATAACTTTAAAACGGATATCCTATTGCTAAATTAAATACAATATTGTCTTTACGCCATTGCTTATCCCCAAAGTCTATTTTATTAAACACCCACCGTTCGCCTTCAGGAAGATAAGGAATCCGGAAAGGGATAGCGAGGTCTGTTCGCAGTATAAGGTAAGTAAAATCAAAGCGTAAACCTAAACCGCCTCCCACAGCCAGCTCTTTGTAAAAATTCTTGGTGAACTGACCGCCAGTGAATACAGAATCCGAATGTTGTAACCAAATATTTCCGGCATCAACAAAAGCTGCCCAGTCTAATATGCTAACGATTTTTGCTCGGTACTCTAGGTTTAATTCCAAGCGGACATCACCCGTCATATCAGGAACGAAGTTGTCCTCACCAATTTTTTGTGGATTATAGGTTCCCGGACCGATTGCCCGTGCTCTAAACGCGCGTAAGCTATTGGGGCCGCCTGCAAAAAACTGTTTGGTATAAGGTAGTCTGGTTGAATTCCCATACGAATAGCCGTATCCAAAAAAGGCGCGGGCAGCTAATTGCCTGTTTTGGCCCAACTTCATGTAATGCCGATACTCTAAATCGGTTTTAATATACTGTGAAAAGGCAGCGCCAAAGATACTATCCTGTTTCCCTTTGTTAACATTCGAACCTAAAATTAAACCTACTGCATTTGCGGATAGATCCAAGCCTCCTGAAAAGTAGAAGGTATGTTTTTTGGTCGTCTCCATGGTATTGGTATAGGTAAATTTGTAGTTTGGACCGAACGTAAATTGTTTATCAATTGCTCTTTTTAGATAGGGGTATTCATCTGCTAAACTATCATAAAAATGGGTTACATTGACTGGCTGCACATACGCTACGTCTAATATATTCAGTTGATGTGTTTTCTGTGCATTTTCTTGCCAATTGTATCCCCAGGCAAAGCGCATGGAGTTCAACTTATATGCTTGGCGCCTGTTTAAAAATTCATAACCCAACAGGGTCTGTGTATGTGGCACAAATCTTTTGGTCGGCTCCCATCCAAAAGGAGAGATCACGCGCGGCCATGTTAGCGATGCTTCTACTCCATATCGATAAAAGTTAGAATTAATGTTTATTCCGCCACCCGACTGCACTTCATAGCCGCCATACGCGGTTAAACGAAGAAGCTCTGCTCCTTTAAAAGCATTTTTATGGCTCCAACTTACATTCACTTCAGATCCATTGTATACAGCCGCCGTCTTTCCGAGTAATTCGACACGAACCGATTTCTTTTGTTGAGGAGTTAGATAATAATGGACGTCTAATGCATTTTTCTGTCCCCTTACCGGAATGAAATTATTCTTTACAAAACGAAATGTTCCCATACCAACTAATTGGCTAATCGTTTGGTTCTGTTTTTCGCGATTGTATAAATCTCCTTTATGGAAAAAAATAGTTCGTGCCAAAGCAAATTTCCGGAAGGTTTGATGTGGATCTATAAAATAAAGATCTTTATAGGACTCTGCATCTTCAGGTTTAGCAATCTCATAATCACCTTGAACCAAAGAATATTCTGGATAGATGAAAATATTATTAATGGTGTAAGGTTGCTTGGCATTTGCAGGTGTTTCCTCTTTAATTTTGACATTCATGTCCACCATATGATTGCCAATCATACTATCCACTTGTACCAGAACATGATCTGGACTAAAATAATAATATCCTTTATCTTGGAGAATACTAGCAATACGTTCCCTTTCGGCGATAATACGGTCGAGATTATAAGGTCTGTTTGGAATGAGTAAGGAACTTTCCTCTATTTCTCTCAGTTCTTTACCGATCGCCGTGTTGGTGTCTGCTTCATAACTTACCTTGTTTATACGATATATCCTGTTTGTTGTAGCAAGGTAGTTTAGCGTAGCCTTTTTATTCTTAATCGTTGTATCTGTGGTTACATAAGCATTAAAAAAACCTATATTTTCGAGTCGATTTCTTACTAAATTTTCGTTATAAGGAACGTTTACATCTTGCAGCAATACGGGAGCTTCACCAACTTTATATTTAAGCCAATGCTTAAACCCTTTATTTCCTACGCTGTCTCCCGCTATATTATAAAAATATAATTTTGGCCGGAGACCGAGTATCTGCTTATTAGGGCGGGGGCGGAGCACACCTTCTAGCGTCTCGGTAAGTGGTTCGCGGTATTTTTTCGGAATAGAATCGTTATTTAATTCTACTTCACCTTTAACATATAGATTTTCACCATCTTTTAAATATTTGATATTACTACAAGATGTGAAAAAGACGGCAATAAATATCCATGCATATAATTTACTCTTCATCATCCTTCCTTTCCGATGTTTGATCCATGATTTCTTCGTCATTTCTATATGCTTTATTAATGTGTCCGTCTGAATCATTTTGTTCTTTTGGAGGATTGTTGTCAGGAAGGTTTTGCTGCTCTTCCTCTTGGTGACGTCTATTTCTTCTCATTGAAGTTGAATCAATATCCTCCTCATCATTTTTATCTAACAACTCTTTCATTTCTTCAGCTCTTTCTTCCGATAATCTTTGAAGTTTCTTAGCATTCATAAAGAGCTCCTTAAACTCATCGTAATTCATATTGATAATAAAGCCGAGACCAGTTTCAATAAATTGCCCTTGTAATGTTACTTGGTATTGATCCTTTCGATATACACGGGCGATATACCGGCCATCTCGCGATAATTGGTACTCCAGAGATATATCGCCTGCAATGTTGGTGGCCTTTTGTCCGGGTTGTTGTGCTCCTTCCAATTCAAAATTAGAGCCCACTGTAACTTTTAAACGATCGTTTAACAAGCGTTTCGATACCCCGACATTGAGATCTGTCCGATTTTGTGCCTGACCAGTGCTGTAATCATCTGCTGTTGATTGCAAGTCAAAGTTCAATTCGACACCTGCAATTAAATCACCAGCAAGTTTATTTAACTGACTAGTAAGCAAACTGCTCACGCTAGATCGCACCATTGTTTCTGTACTTGATCCGCCAGCGCTTTGGAAGGGGTTTTCTGCAATAAATCTTCCCAATACAATTAGCGCGAAGGTCTGCTTATTCATTTCAGAAGGATTATTGCGCAGTTGTGCCAGTTTGGCCTGAACCGTTTGGGTAACGTCTTGAGAAACGGTGTTTGCATTTCCACCAGTTCCTAGATCAATGTCAAAGGAAATTTCGGGTTTAAGCATCTTTCCACCAATCATCAAGTTTACATCAAACGGTAACCGTTGCCGATAAAAATTTGCTTGTGTACCATTGATCTGGTTTTGTACTAAATCTATAGGTTGTGCCTGCAGTGTGTAGATGGCGGTCATGTTTAAGTCGGCATCCATAATATCGCCCCCCCAAGTTATCGTACTTCCTTTTTTGAAATCAAATCGACGTTTGATCATATTGAAGGAAAGTGAGTAATTTCCTTCTTCTATTTCATATGTTCCAGCAAGCGTCATGTTCCCACCGGGCTCAATACCAAAGTTGAGTAAGGCTTGACCTTTTACAAATAATTGATCACCTGTTCCTGGATCAACAATAACGGTAAATGCGGCGTTTCGATCGACATCAATATTTAAATTGACGTTCATCCCAGTGATGGTGCTTCGTTTTACATCAGTTGTATCATAGACAGCTAAGATTTCTGAACTGTCTTTCGGACTTAAGCTGGTGAATTCTACAATACCTTCCCGGTCGACCAATCCAGGGTCTGTTTCTGGCATTGTTAAGGTCATGTTGGTGTTTTCATTAACTTTTAGACTGCCGTTAACAGATGGGCTCATTGCGGCTCCTCTGAGGCGTAAGTCTGTATCAATATTCAATTGGCCGTAGAATAGGTTGTTATCTACCGCCGTTGAGTTTAATACTTGAAAATCATCTGCCTTAATATTGAGATTTAATGCAAAATCGGTATAGGTTCTTGTTCTTACACTTCCATCGATAACGGCTTTATTACCAATGCTATCTGTTAGTGTAAATGAATTAAAATTTAATCCTCTATTGTTGAAATTGATGCGCTGTTGGTCCATGCTAAACGTTGCATTAAGCATCGAGATATTCATTTTAGCTTGGTTAAAGAGCAAGTCCCCATTAATGCGTGGAGCATCAGGAGTACCTTTTATGGTCAGCGAACCATTAATACCACCAGAACTCCGCCGTAAATTACCAAAACTGAAAGCTTCAATGGTACTCATATTTAGGTTGTTAACATCCAGTACAAAATCCATTGATGAGGTGCCATTTGGTGGTGTAACATAATCACCAGTGAGCTTGATATCATTGCCATTGCCCGCTATTGCGATCGCTGCGTTATAGGTGTTTTCTTTGGCATTGTTAACTTTTAGATTAATATCGCCAATAGTGTCTGTTCCAAAATAGAAATCATTGATGGTAATATCGGATGTAAATACAGGAGACGACTCCAGACGTTCAAGCAAGGCATCTCCATTTATTCCACCACCTAATGCTAATTGATTGCTTTCCAGCATATTGGCAAGAGTTTCAATTCTGAAATTTTTAAAGTTTAAACCCAAAGGTGAATTACTAACCGAATCTTGGGAAGCTATATTCATTTCCTGACCATTCAAGCTCAAGTCAAAATGTTTCGCTAATAACCCATTTTTGCCGAAATGAATGGCGTTCTCCGGATTAATAGACCATTGGTCATAATTTAGCATTAAACCGTCTTTCTTTAGCGAGAAAATAAAATCATCATCTTTGGCCAATAAATTCGCACCAATATGGTATTGCTCTTTACCTCCTTTATCTTTTATCCACAGACCCGCATCAACCACGCTGTTTTTTACGGTACCACTTAATAAGGTATTGGTTAACTCAATACCCGATACCTTGATCGTATTAACTAATACGGCATAATAAAGTGCACTATCCAAGGTATTGATATCAAAACTAACATTTTGAATTTCGGTACCACCATAAACGGCCTTAGGGGCAACACCTTTTGCATGAATGGATTTGCTTTCACTATCAAAATTACCATCCAAGGTAATAGGTTGCATTTCCGTAAGTTCTGGCGCCATTTTGATAATGAGCGGAGACCGCCTAAACGTCATTCCAAATTCAATCTGGGCAGGTGGATAGGAAGGGATAGTATCGACTAATCCGGTTTTTGGATTGACTGTTGGATTAGGATTATAGTATCTTGTTAACGCATCTTGAAACGCGGTTGCCAATGATGTTAGCTTATACGATCCAATCATATGTGCATCTAAAAATTCAGATCGAAGTTGGATTAAATTTTGACTGCTATCTGCTCGTGCAATTAGGCTAATCGTATCTAGTGTGTAACGACTTGTGTTGTAGGCGATAATAGCGTTTGTTAAATCTAACTGGCCATTTAGAAAATCAGGGTCTGCAGAATCAAAGTTTCCAGCTAGTTTGCCGTGAAAGCGAATGCTATCTGTAGTAAGGTTTAAGTTTTTGGTGTTGATACTATCAATAAGCAATGCTAAGTTGACTTTTGGATATTTCCCCTTTAGATTACCGGAAGCTTGCATGTCCAAATCCAGGTTGGGGTCATCACTGGTTAAAGAGGCTTCTAAATCGCCTTGATTAGCTTTAGCTGTAAAGTCAATGTCGGTATAGGTATAGCCCATAGCCTCGGCACTAATGAGCTTTGCTTGTATATCGGCAATGAGTTTTGATGGATCAAGTCCTTTTCCTTTCACTTTTGCGGCAAATGAAATTTTTCCCAATGTGGAGTCCATTTTCATCAGATGACCAACATCGATATCATGTATCGCGAAATCGGCATCATAGGTAGTGTCTTTTAAAGCCGCATATTTGGCCCGTACTTCCGCATTTCCTATAGACGACGCTAAATGCATATTTGTCGTAAACTGATTCATACCTCCCTTAAACGTACCTTTTAAAGCAACCCGTTGTGGCAAATCAATGCTGTCAGGCAACATACTTTTAGCAATTAATCGGTCCAAATCGCGTTTGCCTGTAGTAAAGTTCTTCAGCTGTAAATCCATGTAAAATTTATCCATATCAGGCAATCCTTTCAGGTGTGCTGTAGCCTGCAAACGGGTTTGGTCTAGCGTGCTAAACTCGATATTCGGTATAGTTAGATTGTCTACTCGACCATTAATTTTTCCATGGATATAAAAGGTTCTCGTGAGCAATGGTTTCATAACCTCCATGGTATCCAGGTCAGGTACCAGGAGCACTATGTCTTTCATCCCCAATTTGCTCTTTTCGATATTTGCGTTTAGCTGTATTTCGCCTAGGTGATCGGTAATGGTTTCTAGGGAAGGATAACTTACCTGCGCGTAATTTTTAATTAAGGTATTTGGGGTTTCCAAGTAGAGATTTCCAAGGGTAGCGCCTTGATTGGTGTAGGCAAAATCGGTTTCTAATCGTTTCAAGTCTAATCCGCTTCTGTCTTTAAAGTTTAATTGCGCCAATTTTCCACTGATCGAGTCCATAGAAAAGAAGAAATCGGCGAGCTTTACATCAAGTCCGGTAAAATCCAAGTTGCCATAATCCAAACCTTTTTTAATCCTTGGCTGGTTGGCATCAAGGTAAGCAATATGGTTTTTGTTGAGTTGTAAGTCGCCTATGTTGACTTTCCAATTCATTTCCGCAGCGCTAGTACTATCAGGTGTTTTTGTTTCGGCGGGTGGCTCCTTAACGCTTAATTTTCCGAAGGCTATTTTAGCATCGTTTTCATCTAATAAAATGCGTTTAATATCTACCGTTTCTTCTTTTAGGTTCAGGTCATTAAAATCCACCAGTAGCTTTTTAAAAGCCACATTGGCATTTAAAGCGCTTGCCTGATCCTCATAATCTACCTTAATATTTTCTATATTTAAACTGCCCAACTTGATATCCGGCATCTCAGCTTCTGCTCCAGCAGCCTGTTCAACTCCCAAATCTTTCGTGGATGGGATGGCAGAAGTGTCGGTAACTGCCCACTGTTTTACGCTTGTATTAATTCCCTCAATCGTTATCTTAGGAATTTCAAAGCGCATCTGCTCAAGATCAAACATCTTAATGCGCGTATCAAAGTGATGAAGATTAAAGTCGACATTTGTCCCGATAACCTCATCTTTATACACCAAGCGTATACGGTCTAGATTGATTTTATCGATGGAAAATTCCATCGTAGAGGTGGTGTCTTCAGGTTCTGGTTCTTTTTTATCTTCACTCACAAAAGCCCGAATAATATAATCAAAATTGAAGCTGCTATCAGGGAGTGTGCGATCGATTTTTGCTGTTATACCCTTTAAATCTACCTCATTGACTTCTACTTTGTTATTTAATAGTTTAAGTAGACTGATATCAACTTTCAATTGATCACCAGCGACTAAGGTATCTTGTTTTTGATCTTCAAAATACACACCTTCCAATACCAATAGCTTAGGTAAATCAAGCGAAACCCTCTGAATCTTAACCGGTGTTTCGATCTTCTTTTGAAGATAGGATACCACTTTTTGTACAACAAAATTTTGAACGGCAGGAATCCTAATTAAAATAAATAATAGAAGTACTAATCCAATGATACTTCCAACGAGCCATAAAATAGTTTTTACTGCAATTCTTCCAACCTTATTCAAAATGTCAACGTATTAAATTATTTCGATGTAAAAAGCATTTTTTCTAAAATCAAACAAAGGTATTAAACTTTAACAAAAAGCTTTTGGCATTATGCCATACCCATAGACATTTTGTCTAAAAGAAAATCCACGCCATGATAAGAATAATGACCATGACAACCAAAATCCAAAATAGAAATTTTCCAGATCCCTTGTCTCCCTTTTCTTCTAGTGCTTCAGGAGCAGGTCCTGGGTTTTCCTTATGCACCGAATAATCTTTCTCAATTTCTGTCTTGCTACTCCCGTTCATTTCACCTGTAAATAATTAGTTCACTAATTTTTTACTTCCAATGGTCTCCGTCATAAATCGTAAAGCAGTTTTCGTTCCAATCGTCTATTTTGCTATCATTAATTAGCAATAATAGATCATTATATCATAAAATATCTCGAACATCAGGATAAACTTGACGATTTATAAAAGGAAACACATTTTATGCCTAAAAAGTTTACGGTTATTTTTAAACGATTAAAAAGATCCCAACAAAACCTTAGCTATGCTTGTACTAAATAAATGGCAAAAGAAACACAACACTCGGACGAAGTGATTAAAAATTGGGTTTGCTCTCATATCGATCAATTGATACAAACCTATGGAAAGACAAATGGAAATGAATTTAAAGCTGAAATACAATTGGCTGATGATAATGGTATTATGCATGATTACACGGTTTTTTTAGAGTATTCCGAAATCGATGGTCAAGATACATGGGTAGTACGTAATATAGTCCGCCCGGAACAATTGCAATAAATAAACAGGGGTTAGTGGTGTTCTTTTTTATATGTATATTTACAGAGGTCAATATACGAACATCATCAATATTATATCTCCTATGTATCTAAAGCTAAAATTGGTCGCTGTTTTCTTTTTTTTCACTATGGTGGAGGCTATCGGACAAGAAATGTTGAAGGTTGCCGTTGCGGGTATGAGCCACGATCACGTACATGTTCTCTTCAATTTATATAAGCAAAATCAGGTTGATCTCGTGGGAATTGCTGAACGGGATACGGCCTTGATTCATCGTATGCAGAAAAGATATCATTTACCGGATGCTCTTTTTTATCCAAGTTTAGATTCCTTGCTGAAAAAAGTAAAACCAACTGTAGTTTTAGCATATAATCCTGTAGCTGAGCATGTCGATGTAGCAGAAGCTTGTCTGCCTTTGCGGATACCGGTGATGGTAGAAAAACCGTTGGCTGCAACAGCAACCCAAGCACAACGGATCGCTCAATTGGCCAAAAAATATAATACCCTTTTTTTAACCAACTATGAAACCACATGGTATAGAAGTAACCATCGCATAAAGGCATTAACTAATCAACATACTCTTGGGAAACTCAAGAAAATTGTTGTACGGGATGGCCACCAAGGACCCAAGGAGATTGGTTGTAGTGCCGATTTTTTGAATTGGTTAACAGATCCTGTAAAAAATGGAGGAGGTGCATTAATGGACTTTGGTTGTTATGGAGCCAATTTGATGACCTGGCTAAAACAGGGTGAACGTCCGCTTGCCGTAACCGCCGTTACCCGACATTTGAAACCGCAGATATATCCAAAAGTTGAGGATGATGCGACTATCGTTTTGGAATATGCTGATGGTACAACAGGACTTATTCAGGCTTCTTGGGATTGGTCTTATAATATCAAAGATATGCAAATTTTTGGCGACTCGAAAATGCTTCATGCGCGAGATGACCATACCCTATTGGAGTACCAGAACGTTAACGATTATAAGGAAATTCCGTTAGATAATACCTATTATACTAATCATTTGGCATATTTGAAAGATGTATTGGCAGGAAAGATTGAAGCTACTAACGATTTATCATCCTTGACCAATAACCTTGTTGTAATGGAGATCTTGGAAGCTGCAAAAAGATCAGCCAACGAAGGAAAACGTATCGTATTATAACGAGAGCTTTACAGGTGGTTTACTAACATCTTGTCAATATTTTCTCTTTACATACTCAGGCAAATTTCAGTAGCTTTGTATCTCTTTCTTAGTTATTACTCATTTTCAAAGTAAATTGGGCAATGATCATGACCTGACGACGCAATAATATATTTCGATAGGTAGCTCAAAATGGATAAAAACACTTAATAAATATGTATTTAATTTTTGATACAGAAACGACAGGATTACCGAAACGCTGGGACGCACCTATTACCGATACAGACAATTGGCCGCGATGTATTCAAATCGCTTGGCAATTGCATGACGATATGGGGAACTTGCTGGAGAACCAAGATTATTTAGTAAGACCTGATGGATTCAATATTCCCTATGACGCTGAACGTATACATGGTATTTCTACTGAATTGGCGATGGAACAGGGCGTTTCATTGGCGGATGTTTTAGAAAAGTTCAACATCGCGTTGAGTAAAGCCAAGTTTGTGGTTGGCCAGAACATTGGCTTTGACATTAACATCATGGGCTGCGAATTCTACCGCATGGGAGTTGCTTCCAGGTTAGCGGAAATGCCTGTATTAGATACCTGTACAGAAGTTACCGCCAATTTACTGCAATTGCCCGGTGGTAGAGGGGGGAAATTTAAGTTACCAAATCTAACGGAGCTACACCAATACCTTTTCGGAGTGCCATTTGCCGAGGCCCACAACGCCACTGCCGATGTGGAAGCAACAACACGTTGCTTTTTAGAGCTTGTTAAAAGAAATGTTTTTGTAGCGGCCGAACTTCAAGTTGAGGAAGATTATTTTGAGTTATTCAGAACCAATAATCCGGAGCCTATAGCTGCAATAGGATTGCAACATGTCAATCTGAAAGCTGCTTCTGATGAAATCAGGCAACGCCAAAAGGCGCAGCAAGAAAGCATTTCGAGAAAAGACCTGGAAGTAAATAAGGCTGAACTGAAAGAAGTAGATTTTGTACACTTACATAATCATACCCAATTTTCAATTTTACAATCTACTATTGCTGTTGCAGGATTGGTAAAGGCCGCAATTAAGTATAAGATGCCTGCCGTAGCCATTACAGACCATGCCAATATGATGGGAGCATTTCACTTCGTCAGTCAAGTATTTAATCATAATAAAGCAGCAGAGGCTAAAAACCAAGAGGCAATAGAGAAGGGCGAAGAACCAACCGAAACAATTCTAAAACCCATTGTTGGTTGTGAGTTTTTTGTATGCGATGATCATCGCGACAAATCTAGAAAAGATAACGGTTACCAGATTGTGCTATTGGCAAAAACGAAAAAGGGGTATCATAATCTGGCTAAAATGTCATCTTTAGCTTATACCGATGGTTTCTACTATGTGCCACGTATTGATCGGAAAATTATCGAACAGTATAAGGAAGATGTTTTAGTACTTTCCGGTAATCTTTATGGCGAAATACCCAATAAATTATTGAACATGGGTGAAAATCAGGCTGAAGAAGCTTTGCTTTGGTGGAAGCATACTTTTGGCGAAGATTTTTACATTGAGTTAATGCGGCATAACCAAGAAGACGAGAATAGAATAAACAGCAGTTTAATCGCCCTTGCCCAAAAGCATGAAGTAAAGGTCGTTGCCACCAATAATACCTATTATATTAATAAAGAAGATGCACATGCCCATGACATTCTGTTGTGCGTGCGTGATGCCGAAAAATTAGCAACACCTAAAGGTAGGGGAAGGGGCTATCGCTACGGGTTACCCAATGACGAATATTATTTCAAATCCGGAGAGGAGATGAAAAAACTTTTTGCCGATATTCCAGAGGCGATAACGAATATACAGGAAATTGTAGATAAGATAGAAGTTTATTCGCTTTATCGGAATGTGTTATTGCCTAAGTTTGATATTCCAGAAGAATTTCAAGTGGAGGACGATAAGCAAGACGGTGGTAAACGTGGTGAAAATAAATACTTAAGACATTTAACCTATGTTGGAGCAGCCAAACGCTATGCTGAAATAACTTCCGAGATTAAAGAGCGTTTGGATTTTGAATTGCAAACCATAGAAAAAACGGGGTATCCCGGCTATTTTTTGATTGTGCAGGATTTCATCGCTGCTGCAAGGGAAATAGGCGTATCTGTCGGGCCTGGTAGAGGTTCTGCCGCTGGTTCTGCCGTTGCCTACTGTTTAGGAATTACAAATATTGATCCCATTGCCTATGATCTACTGTTTGAGCGTTTTCTGAACCCAGATCGTATTTCGATGCCTGATATTGATATTGACTTTGATGATGAAGGCAGGGGAAGGGTGATGGAATATGTGATTACCAAATACGGTGCAAATCAAGTGGCCCAAATAATTACCTATGGTACGATGGCCGCTAAATCATCTATTCGCGATACGGCAAGGGTGCTTGATCTACCTTTATTCGAAGCAGATAAAATTGCAAAGTTGGTACCAAATCTTAAACTCAATAAGCTATTTAACATGGACGCTCAGACGCTAAAAAGTGCATTAAGAGCGGAGGAATTAGAAAGTGTTCGGGAACTGATTAACCTTGCTAACGGGACCGATTTAAGCGCCGAAACCATCAAAACGGCAAAAGCGCTTGAAGGTTCGGTACGGAATACAGGAATCCATGCTTGTGGCGTTATTATTACCCCTGATGATATTACCAATTTTGTCCCTGTAGCTACCGCAAAAGATTCTGAGCTTTATGTAACCCAATTTGATAACTCCGTTGTAGAGAGCGCCGGACTTTTAAAAATGGACTTTTTGGGCTTAAAGACATTAACGTTAATAAAGGATACGGTTAGCCTAGTGAAACATACCAAGCATATTGAGCTAAATCCCGACTTTTTTCCCATAGACGATGCTAAAACGTATGAACTTTTCCAACGTGGAGAAACCGTAGGTATTTTTCAGTATGAGTCGCCGGGTATGCAAAAATACATGAAGGAATTAAAGCCTACCGTATTTGGTGACTTAATTGCGATGAACGCTTTATATCGGCCAGGACCACTAGAGTACATTCCAAGCTTTATTAAACGTAAGAATGGAGAAGAGCCAATAGCCTACGATCTTGAAGCATGTGAAGAATATTTGAAAGAAACGTACGGTATCACGGTATATCAGGAGCAAGTGATGCTTTTATCGCAAAAGCTAGCTGGTTTTACCAAAGGTGAGGCGGATGTATTACGAAAGGCGATGGGTAAAAAGCAACGGGATGTACTGGATAAGATGAAACCCAAATTCATTCAACAAGCGGCTGAAAAAGGGCATGATGAAAAAATTCTGGAGAAAATATGGAAAGATTGGGAGGCATTTGCTAGTTATGCATTTAATAAGTCGCATTCAACCTGCTATGCGTGGGTAGCTTACCAAACAGCATATTTGAAAGCACACTATCCTGCGGAATACATGGCTGCCGTTCTTTCGAATAACATGAATGATATTAAGCAAATATCCTTTTTTATGGAGGAGTGTAAGCGGATGGGACTAACAGTCTTGGGGCCGGATGTTAATGAATCATTCTACAAGTTTACGGTAAATGAACAAGGCGCTATCCGTTTCGGTATTGGTGCGGTAAAGGGCGTGGGCGCTGGTGCTGTTGATACGATTGTAACCAATCGCAAAGACGGTAAATATCTTTCCATCGGTGATTTTGCGCGTAGGAGTAATCCACGTACCATCAATAAAAAGGTATACGAAAGTTTAGTTTATAGCGGGGCATTTGATTGTTTCGGATTAAATCGGGCACAGTTCTTCCATGTACCAGAAGGATTTAATCAAAATGGTATCGAACGTTTGATCAAATACACCAACGATTACCAATACAATAAGAATAATGCGGCTATGTCCTTGTTTGGCGGAACAAGTGATGCTGATATTCCGGAACCAACCCTTACCTCCTGTACCGAATGGGGCTTAATGGAGAAACTGCGCTATGAAAAAAATGTAGTCAGCATGTACATTACAGGGCACCCGATGGACGAGTATCGGTTAGAATTAGCTTATTTTTGCCAACATAAGGTAAGTCAGCTTCACCTTATCGATAAAATGAAGGCTGGTGCTGCTAAAGATCAGGAGAATAGTGCCGATAACGGTGTGGAAGGAGCGGGTGAAGGTACCGAAGATCTAAAAGCGGAGTTTGCAAAAATTAAGAATAAGGAGTTAGTATTAGGCGGGATGGTTACCGCCGTATACCATGGCATGACTAAAACCGGTAAGCCATATGGGCGTATGACATTTGAAGATTATTCGGATTCTTATGAAATGGCACTTTTTGGTGAAGACTATGTGAAATTTAAAGGATTTCTGAATGAAAGCTACTTTTTACAGATCCGAGGTACGGTAAGCGAACGTTTTCGGCAGCAAGACAATTGGGAATTTAAAATAACGTCCATTCAGCTTTTATCAGAGCTACGGGAAAAAATGGCTAAGTCTATTAGTATTCAGGTTCCGCTCCATGAATTAAATCCCCAGTTTATGGATAGTTTACAAACAATTATTCAAAAAAACCAGCAAGAGCAGGAAGTTCGGAATTGCCAATTAAAGTTTGTCCTCTTAGATTACGAAGATAAATTAAGTTTAGAAATGCCTGCGAAAGGGGTAAAGGTTCACTTAAGTAATGCATTTTTGGAAGATTTGAATGGATTAACAGGTGATCGGGGATATAAGTTAAATTAATGTCAGATTGTCATATATCCTGCTCTGGCAAAGCTTTTGAATACTATATTTGTACCTACAAGGAACTCTTAGGGTTCTTTTAAAAGAATAAGAAACATAAATGAATAGATAATGGCATTAGAAATCACAGATAGCAACTTTGATGAAGTTGTACTAAAATCAGACAAACCCGTATTGGTAGACTTTTGGGCTGAATGGTGTGGTCCTTGTCGTATGGTAGGACCTGTAGTAGAAGAATTAGCGAAAGAATACGATGGTAAGGCAGTCGTTGGAAAAGTCAATGTTGATCATAACTCAGATATTTCTACTAAATATGGTATTCGTAACATTCCTGCATTATTGTTCTTTAAAAATGGGGAAATTGTCGATAAACAAATTGGAGCGGTACCTAAATCCGTTTTAGCCAGCAAATTAGAAGCCCAATTGGTGTAAAATTGGTATTGAAGTGAATGAAATAAGAGGCGCCCAAGACTAATCTGTTTTGGGCGCCTCTTTATTTTAACCCAAATTCAGCAATAGGCAATGGGCCATATGCTTTAAGCTATTTGCTATAACGCTGGCAAATGCTATCGCTGCCTAAAGCGTAAATGCGAGTTTAACAACCATGCATCCAGTCCCTGCTTAATGACAGTGCAAGCTTCGACGATCTCTTCTTCAGTGATAATAAGGGGTGGCGAAACACGTAAAGACGTTTCCTGATGTAAAAACCAATCGACAAGTACACCATGGTCAGCACAATATTTACTGACAAAATTTACCTGTTCAAAAGCTTCTAACTGAATGGCCATCATAAGACCGATACCCCTAACTTCTTTTATCGATGGATGTTGTAGAAGCGATTTAAACAATTGGTGCTTAGCGTCAACGCCATCTAACAAGTGATCGTTCAAGATAACATTTAAAGACGCTAATGCAGCGGCACAAGATACGGGATGGCCACCAAAAGTGGTGATATGGCCTAATATGGGATTCTCCTTAATGACGCCCATCACTTCAGTATTTGCAATAAAAGCGCCTAGAGGCATTCCTCCGCCTAAACCTTTAGCGGTTAGAAGAATATCGGGTACGATATGGTAATGTTCAAACGCAAAGAGTTTACCCGTACGGCCAAGTCCGGTTTGAATTTCATCTAAAATAAGTAAGGTACCCGTTTCGTCGCAACGTTTTCTAATGGCACGCATATAATCGACTGTCGGTACACGTACTCCCGCTTCGCCCTGCACCGCCTCCAATACCACGGCAGCTGTTGCTGTGGTGATCACACTCAATTGATCTTCGTTATTATAATCAATGTATTGGACATGAGGTAGAAGTGGTGCATAAGGGGTTTTAAATTGCTCATCGCCCATTAAGCTTAAAGCGCCCTGTGTACTGCCATGATAAGCTTTACGAGCGGACACAAACGAACGTCTTCCGGTATATTTTTTAGCGATTTTCATCGCACCCTCAGTAGCTTCTGTACCCGAGTTAACAAAATAGATATTGTTCAAACGAGCCGGTAATAAAGAAAGTAATTTTGTAGCTAATGCCACTTGAGGGGCTTGTATAAACTCTCCGTAAACGGTTACATGTAGGTATTTATCTAGCTGCTTTTGAATAGCATCAATCACCTTCGGATGCCTGTGGCCAATATTGCTTACTGCAAAACCAGACACAAGATCAAGATATTTTTCGTTATTTGGTCCGTATAAGTAAACTCCTTCTGCGCGCTCAATTTCTATTAGACGCGGAGTAGTTGATGTTTGAGCCGTATTTAGTAAAAAAAGTTGACGATTGTTTAGCATATTAATGATCTCTTCGCTCACGAAGCTCTTTGATGAGCTTTTCCCGGAATTCCCGTTCCGCTTCAAAAAATCTAGCCGTTCGTTGTGCGTTGATGATGGGAATGAAAGCATCTCTATACCGCATTTTCAAAGCCAGTACTTCAGAATCAAATTCCAATTCTCCTCTTTTTTTTCCCGTTTTGCTTCTTCTTTGCTGGATGAGGTTATGCAGCTCCCGTTGGTATTGATTATATAAAGGGAAAAAACGTTCTGCATCCGATGGGCTTAAGGATAGTTCTTTTGTAACGTAGGCAATTTTGGCCGCTTCGATTTGCTTGAACAAATTCCGTTTATCATCGTTTTGGGCTTTTGCGCTAAGCACGGCAATAAAAACTAGAAAATATATACTAATTAATCTCTTCATTTTTGTTAGATACTATTAGCTAAATAAGCTTCTATTTCTTCATCAGAAAAGTGTTTTTCATCTAATTGTAAAACACCTTCAAATTGTGTTTCAAAAGCTGCACCATCACCAGATTCGCTGTAATATTCCAAATAGCTTACAATATCATTATCAGGAATGTTTTTTAGTCTATTTTCAAAAGTATCTGTTGTATGATGAAGCTGAAAGAAGGTATAGGTGCCTATACTAATAGCAATACATGCAGCAGCAACATAACCAATCCATGTCGCTGGCCTAGCTCTTCTCTTCTGCAATGGAATAACGTTCGCTTGTTTATTCTTCTGCTCCGGTTGGTCATCAACAGCCTGTACGATGGCGGTATTTAGATCGTCGAAATATCCATTTGGTATAGAAAAGCCAGAAGTCGGAGCAGTTACTTTCAATTGTTCGATAAATGAAGGTTCTTGATTAGTGTCTGCTTGTTCTTCAAAAGCTATTCTTTCCTGAATTCGGGAAGGAAGTGTCTCAAAATAATGTTTAGGTACTTTAAAGCACTTTTCTGTAGCCGAAATGACACGTATTCGATGCCTAATTTTAGTTTCCAATGTACTAAAATAATCATTGGGTACAATAAATGGAAGATCCTTAGGATTTAGTGGCATCCCCTTAACACCTTCTAAATCATCTTGGTAAAAACGTTTATTGTCCATAGTAACTGTTAGATAAGGTTACTTGTAAAAGGTTTAATCATGGTCATTAAAAAATTGTTCTATTTTTTTAACAGCCAGATGATAAGAAGCTTTTAAAGCCCCAACACTCGTTCCTAAAATTTCCGAAATTTCATCATACTTTAAATCTTCAAAATATTTCATATTAAAAACCAAGCGTTGTTTTTCCGGTAAAGTTAATAATGCTTGCTGTAATTTCAATTGGGCTTGGTTGCCATTAAAATAAGTCGATGTCGTTAATGTTTCTGCTAAATAAGATGAAGAATCATCATCTAAGGAAATCTTTTGGTATTGTTTCTTTTTATTTAGGAAAGTGATACATTCATTCGTCGCAATACGGTATAACCAAGTATATAGCTGTGCGTCTGCCCTGAAGTTTTCTAAGTTTCTCCAAACTTTGACAAAAATATCCTGAATCAAATCATCCGCATCATCATGATCAACAACTAACCGGCGAACATGCCAGTAAATCCGCTGCTGATATTTTTTCAATAACAGATTAAACGCTTCATTTCTTGTGCTTTCATCAGAGAATTTTTCAATGATTATTGAATCTTCCATGGAAGGGCGTATCGTTTAAGCATAAAAAGGAGATATCTGAAAGCATTACATCATCGTCATTGCGAATCCGGAGAACAACGGTATCGCAATGACGTGTTTTTTTGAAGACTTTTTAGATAACAGTCTTTTTATTTTATTTTAAACCTGATTATTTACGTTTTATTACTTTTTTTACCGCCGAAATAATGCTCTCTGCATCTAATCCGTATTTCTTCATCAAATCTGCAGGAGTTCCACTTTCACCAAAGCTGTCGTTAACAGCCACGTATTCTTGGGGTGCGGGTCCATCTTTTGCTAAAACTTGAGCTACGCTATCTCCCAGACCGCCGATGCGATTATGTTCTTCAGCAGTAACGACGCAGCCTGTTTTAGTCACCGACTTTAAGATCGCTTCTTCGTCCAATGGTTTAATGGTATGGATATTGATAATTTCCGCATCGATTCCCTGTTCAGCTAATTTTTCGCCAGCCTGAATGGCTTCCCAAACTAAGTGTCCGGTGGCAATGATACTGACATCACTTCCCTCGTTTACCATCCAAGCTTTGCCAATTTCGAATTTTTGATCAGGATCTGTAAAAATAGGTACAGATGGTCTGCCGAAACGTAGGTATACTGGACCTTCATAGTCGGCTATGGCTATGGTGGCTGCTTTGGTTTGATTATAGTCGCAGGGATTAATAACCGTCATGCCCGGAAGCATTTTCATTAAACCGATATCTTCAAGAATTTGATGCGTAGCCCCGTCTTCCCCTAAAGTTAATCCGGCATGTGAAGCACAAATTTTGACATTTTTTCCAGAATAGGCAATTGATTGGCGAATTTGGTCATAAACCCTTCCAGTAGAGAAATTGGCAAATGTGCCGGTATAAGGAATTTTTCCGCCAATGGTCAAACCTGCAGCCATGCCCATCATGTTTGCTTCTGCAATCCCTACTTGAAAGAAGCGGTCAGGAAAATCTTTTTTAAAGTCGCCCATTTTTAGGGAGCCAATTAAATCGGCACATAAAGCAACAACCTGGCTGTTTTTTTTGCCCACTTCATGTAAACCAGCTCCAAAGCCAGAACGAGTATCTTTTTTTTCAGTATATGTATATTTCTTCATCTGAATAATTATCCGTTAGTAAATGCTATGATCGAATGATTTTAATAATCACCCAAGGTTTCTTCCAACTGATTCAGCGCCGCAGCTAATTGTTCATCATTGGGCGCAACACCATGCCATTTATGGGATCCCATCATGAAATCTACACCGTTACCCATCTCTGTACGCATCAAAATCATAATCGGTTTACCTTTTCCGGTATGTTCTTTTGCTTCGTTTAGGGTTTGAATAAGTTGAGACATGTGATTACCATTGGCTTCCAAAACCTTCCATCCAAAAGCTTCCCATTTGGCTCTTAAATTACCCAAAGAAAGCACTTGCTCGGTAGATCCATCGATTTGCTGTCCATTTAGGTCTATCGTGGCAATAAGATGATCTACTTTATTGTGCGGAGCGTACATGGCCGCCTCCCAAACCTGTCCTTCTTGAAGCTCGCCATCACCCATTAATACATATACCAACTTATCGTCGCCATTTAACTTTTTTGCTTGTGCCGCACCTATGGCAACAGAAAGTCCTTGGCCTAAAGAACCAGACGCTACACGCACACCGGGAAGGTGCTCATGGGTCGTTGGGTGTCCTTGCAGGCGGGAATTAATTTTTCTAAAGGTGGCCAATTCGCTAATTTCAAAATAACCGGCTCTCGCTAACGTACTATAAAATACGGGCGAAATATGTCCATTTGACAAGAAAAAGATATCCTCTCCAATACCGTTTAGGTTGAATTTGGGATCGTGGTGGAGTTGATTAAAATATAAGGCCACAAAAAAATCTGCACATCCTAATGATCCTCCTGGATGTCCGGATTGGCAACTGTGAACCATACGTACAATATCCCTTCGTACTTGTTTAGCTATGTTTTCGAGCTTTGCTATATCTGCACTCATTATGAATTAATTGGTAAACGAAATTAAAGCCGCTAAGATAAACAAAATTAGTATTTAGTACGAAGTAATTAGTACGAAGTATTGAGTAGTATCTAGATATCAGTATACCAGTAATGAGTAATCACCACTGGCTAATCTATCAATTGCTAATTCACTTCACTACTTAACCAAATCCCTAACTTGCTGAGACGCATTTTTATTATCAACTTTTTTGATAATATGCTGAATGATTCCATGCTCGTCAATAATGAATGTGGTTCTGGCCGTTCCCATATATTTTTTACCATACATATTCTTTTCTACCCATACACCGTAATCTTGCACAATCTTTTTATCTTCATCTGCCAAAAGTGGAAAAGGTAATTCAAATTTGCTAATAAATTTTTGATGCGATTGCTCACTATCCACACTAACTCCTAACACTTGATAACCATCCTTTAAAAGGGATTGGTAATTATCTCTAAAATTGCAGGCCTCAGTTGTACATCCGGGTGTATTATCCTTTGGATAAAAATATAGGATAACTTTTTTTCCGATGAAATCCTTTAATTCTACTGTTTCTCCGTTTTGGCTCTTTGCCTTTATGGCTGGCGCTTTATCACCTTTTTTTAGTTCTTTCATTTTTAGTATTTAATGCATTGTATTCAGTGCTAATGCTATTCTTACATGAGCTAATCGGCTCATTAACAACTTTACTATTCAACCATCCAACAGCTACCTTAAGAAATCGGCTTCAAATGTCCGTTCGTTATCTTTCCAGTCTTTAACAATTAGTTTAAAATGATGTTTCCCTTTAGCTAACTCTTTTTCAAATACATGCCATATAGAAGCGGTTTTAGGATCGTAACCCATTAGCACCCACTGATCATCAATGAAGCCATTAAACGATTGGATGCCGGACAAATTATCCGAAATCTTGAAATTTATCCTATTAAAACTGGCCATATTCTTATTGGCAGTCAGGTTAAGAGAACGAATGATCGGTGCTACGGTATCTACCGCTATGTAGAAACTGCCTAAACTTCTCGCTGTTGTGCTAATGTAACCGTCTTTATAAATTCCGCCCTGGGATCCGCCAAGTGTGCTTACCAGGAGCGCCTTATTTTGCAAACGAACAGGCAGTCGGTCGGCTTTTATAGCCAAGGTATATCCTTGGTGTATCGGTACCATTCGATTATGGATGTGATGGATATAGGAATAACCATTCTTGGCTAGCTGCCCCTGGGCATACTTAAATTGGAGGTCGCTGTACAGGTTTCCTTTTGGGATAGTCACACGAACTTGCTCATTTGTAAACACATTGTCTTTATTGTAAGGGAAAAAAGTACTGGCCTGATTTACGGGTTCATCTATGGTATAATTAGGGTTATTTTGAACAGTAAACGATAACCTGCTGGTATTGCCCATGACATCACTTACGTGATAGGTTACTTCATGTATTTTTCCATCGTTTATATTGATAAGCCCATTATTGACCAGCTTTTGATAAATTTCCAATTGGTTACCTGGTTCCACGAAGCTCTTTTGAACGCGTCTGTTATGTAAAATATAAGTAGCATAATCGATATGTGCGTTAATCGCTCTGCTGTTATCGAAGGAATAACTTTCCCATACAGCGGCATAAATTGGTGTTCCATCTAAGGAAAGTTCAATGGCGTAAACACCATTTCGATTTGCTGAAGCTGAATTTTGATCAATGGTTACAATGCCAAATCCCGTAATCCCATTGATGGTAATGGCCTTGGTTGATGTTAATCGGTACTGGCCTTTGCTGCCGACCACTTGAAGGTGCTCTCGAGGTGTTTCTTCACTATAAGCTTGGTTTCCAAATCGATAAACGGTTATACCACTAATGATAGGAGGAATCTGATCGGGAATAGTTAAACCAAATAGCTGTGCATTAATGGGATGTTCCGTTTTAGTATCCCGTAATTCAAAATGCACATGTGGTCCGGCAACGGCACCGGTACTGCCAGAATAGGCAATAATTTCGCCTTTCTTAACTGGTATTGCTAAGGCCGTTAATGGAAAATCGACATCAAAACGTTTCTCTTCATATTGCTTGCTTTTTACAAAAGCGGTGATTTTATCATTAAAGCGCTGTAAGTGCATATATACGCTTGTATATCCGTTAGGATGATCAATATATAATGCGTTGCCACCCCCACCAATTTGTACACGTGCTCTGGAAATATAACCATCTGCTGCGGCATATACAGGATATCCTTCCCGTTGATTGGTTCGGTAATCCGTGCCAGAGTGGAAGTGGTTAGCTCTTAGTTCACCAAAACTACCTGCCGCCTGTGGAGCGAGATCTAAAGGTGCTCGAAAATATTGCTTGGGGTATGTTTTTTGTTGTAGTCTCGGATGTTGTGCATAAACCCAAAGTGCATTTATAAAAAGTAGAATGATTAGGAGCGTCGTTTTCTTCATTATTTTATATGGAAATCCAGCAATTTAATATCTTCAATATACCCTTCTAAATGATCGCCAATGGCAACAGAACCAACACCTGCTGGTGTACCTGTATAAATGAAATCTCCCTTTCTTAAGGTAATATATTCGCTTATAAAGCTTAGTATATGTTCAAAGGAAAAGATAACATGTTTCGTGTTACCATGCTGTACGCGGCTTCCATTTTTATATAAACTGAAATTCAAATCGTATAAGGCAGGAAATGCCGATTTGTCTACAAACTTACTGATTACAGCAGAATGATCAAATGCTTTTGCGAGTTCCCATGGTAAACCTTGCTTTTTGTGATCTGTTTGGATATCACGAGCGGTGAAATCTATTCCCAGCCCGATGGCATCGTAATAATTGGAAGCAAATTTCTTCGAAATATGTTTGCCTTCTTTGCAAATACGGAGTACAATTTCAATTTCATGCTGAATAGCTGTTGAAAAGTCTGGAATATAAAAATCCTTATTGTCTTTTAATAACGCTGTATCAGGTTTCAAAAAAATAACAGGTTTATCTGGTATAGGATTATTAAGTTCTTGAGCATGCTCAGCGTAGTTTCGTCCAATAGCAATGATTTTCATATTAAAAATTCAAAAGTAAAAAGTAAAATCCACCAACCGGTGGGCTCATCAATACCTTAAACCCTGCATGAGGCATTGGGTTTATTGCCTATTGCCGAATTTGGGTAAAAAGATAATGCAAACATAAAAAAAACCATATACATAACTGCATATGGTTCTATCAGAAAAGGTATTTGATTTATTAAATTATTAAAGCACTTCGATTCTTTTTACAATGGTTTCCGTTCCAGCCACAACCCGTATAAAATAAAAACCCTGATTTAGCTTATTGCCTATATTGAAGGTATTACTTTGATCTCCTGATGAGAGCCTTTGGGATAATAAGGTCGTTACCTCATTCCCTAATGCATCCATCACTTTGATGCTTACATTACTGTCTTTGCTTAATTTGAAAGACAAATTAAGCTGATCTGAAACTTGATTAGGAAAAACTTTAACGTTACTTAAAAGCTTTTCATTTTCATTGCCAGAAACCTTTTGTATTCCCATCAGCGGGGAAAAGGGTTTAAACCCAAAATGTAGGTCAGTCAGTTTATAGCTTTTATTGTCGGAGATACGACTTTTTCTGGGCTCCTCTTGTTGTTTACTCAACAAGGTATCTGCACCCGAGTACGTTGTTGCCGCAAGTCCATCAACTTTAACGAGCAGCAAGCTCAAACTCAAGACCGTAAAATATATAATAGAAGAGTATTTATATACCATATACACGTTTTTCAAAATTGTTTTCCAAAAGGACAGGAGATGAATAGTCACTAACAAATCATCCCGTTAGTTAGCTTGAATACAAAAATATAATAAAAATATTTCAAATTTTAGAATAAAACAAAAAAAGATATGTTTTTAACAATTTTTAACAACTTTTTTCGTTTGCTCTTGTTTTGATACCGCTATAAGGGAGAAAATTAGGGAACATTAAAATAACAGATATCAAGGTAAGATAAAATGGCCGATTGTATATGAAGTCCATTTTGTCTAAGTTTGCCTCGTAATTTTGAATTTCAACTAGTGGAAAAGACAAAAGATTTTCATAAACTTAATGGTGCTGGATTATTAATAAGTTTAGGTGTAATATTTGGAGATATCGGTACTTCTCCACTATATGTTTTTAAAGCAATCATCGGAGATGATGTTATCAACGCTGATTTAATATATGGGGGTCTCTCTTGTATCTTCTGGACCTTAACCTTGCAAACTACCATTAAATATGTGATCATCACCTTACGTGCTGACAATAAAGGGGAAGGGGGGATTTTATCTCTTTTTTCATTGGTCAAAAGAAGAGCAAAATGGTTGATATTCCCGGCAATGATTGGTGCTGCTTCTTTGTTGGCTGATGGCATGATTACACCACCGATTACCGTATCCTCTGCAATTGAGGGATTAAAAATCTACAATAAGGATTTACCTACCGTTCCTATTGTCATTGCGATTATATCGGTCTTATTTATTATTCAGCGTTTTGGTACTTCGGTAGTAGGACGTTTGTTTGGGCCGTTAATGTTTGTTTGGTTCACCATGATGGGTGTTTTGGGAATAGGTTATTTAGTAGAGCTTCCGGGGATATTGAAAGCAATTAATCCTTATTATGCCATCCATATTTTAATTACGTATCCCGATGCGCTGTTTATTTTAGGGGCCGTCTTCCTGTGTACGACAGGTGCTGAAGCGCTATATTCCGATCTGGGCCATTGTGGGAGATCGAATGTACGGATTAGCTGGATTTACGTAAAAATTTGTTTATTGATGAATTACTTTGGTCAAGGGGTATGGTTATACCAGCACCAAGGCACTTATCTGAATGATCAAAATCCGTTTTATTTGTTAATGCCACAGTGGTTTTTGACCAGCGGTATTGTTATTGCTACCATTGCTGCTATTATTGCTTCGCAAGCGATGATATCAGGCTCTTTTACGTTGATTTCCGAAGGGGTACGGCTAAATATATGGCCAAAGGTTCGAATTAATTATCCAAGCAACCAAAAGGGGCAATTATATGTTCCTTCCATCAATACTATTTTATGGTTAGGCTGTATGGTGGTTATCCTTATTTTTAGGGAGTCTAGAAATATGGAAGCCGCTTACGGATTAGCAATTAATCTAACGTTTGTAGCCACGACGATATTAATGGTTGCCTATTTATTAAAGCGGCATACCTCTAAGTATTTGGTAGGTTTATTTTTTATAACCTATATGGTAATTGAACTAGCTTTTTTGGCGGCAAACGGTGTAAAGATTGAGCATGGAGGATGGTTAACGTTGTTGTTGGCGAGTGTTCTTTTTTCGGTCATGTTGAGTTGGTGGTGGGCACGAAAAATTAAAAATAATTTTGTGCGCTATGTAGATATAGAAAATTATTATCCCATTTTAAGCGAACTGACAGCGGATGAAACGGTACCCCGTTTTGCGTCACAATTAGTTTATTTAACAAGTGCCAATTTCCGATCAGAAATAGAGTCTAAAATTTTGTATTCTATTCTTCAAAAGAAACCGAAACGCGCAGACGTGTATTGGTTGGTGCATGTGGATGTAACAGATGAACCCTATACAAGTGAATATAAAGTGGATCACTTGATTAAAGGTAAACTTATTCGAATCGATTTCCGATTGGGATTTAGGGTGGAACAACGAATAAGCTTATTATTCCGGAAGGTCGTGGAAGATTTAGTGAAAAATAATGAAGTAGAAATTACCAGCCGATATAAAACACTTCAAAAATACCATATGGTTGGCGATTTTCGATTTGTAGTTTTGGAAAAAGTAGTCTCTCGGTCGAATAACCTAAAGTTTATCCAGCGGATTGTTATGGACTTTTATAATCTTTTGAAGCACTTTAGTCTTTCCGAAGAACGTGGCTTCGGTTTGGATTCCAGCTTTGTGACTATAGAAAGGGTTCCGTTGGTCATTTCGGAAACGAAAGAAATCAATATTAAACGAGTAGATTGGTACTCTTAGTTGCTCGTTGTGTGTTGCGGGTCGTGAATGAACCTTTACAGCTTACTAGACACGCGTAATTGACAACGGATAACTCATAACTTATTTCCTCTATTTAATCTGGAATGTTTATAGCCATATAGAAAATAAATGGCTAAGCCGATAAGCAACCATCCAATAAAAATGATCCAATTACTTGCTCCCAATTCGGTCATCAAATAAAGATTGACTAATATACCCGCTACAGGAAGTATTGAGAAGCGGTGTTGATAACCTAAAACGGCGAGTACTAACCAGGTAATCCAAAATACGATGGTTAAGCTTTTATGTTCAATAATTTCTGTTGGAGAAAGGTGTCGCCATTCGTTTAGAATAGCATCTCCATAGAGGTATAGACCGCTTAATGCTAGAAGTAGACCTATGCCTATAAGGTATTTTCCGTTAATATAAGGAACCCTAAATTTGGATTGCTTCGAGATGCCTTTGTGATCCAGGTATAATACACCACCACATACCAGTATAAAGGCAAAAAAGGTACCTACGCTGGTTAGATCGATAAAAAAATCCATCTTGAAAAATAAAGCGGGTACCGTAACCACTATTCCTGCTATGATTGTAGCAAAAGCCGGTGTTTTATAGGTGGGATGAATCGTGGAAAATTTTTTCCATAAGAGACCATCTCGGCTCATCGTCATCCAAATACGGGGTTGACCCAGTTGAAAAACAAGTAATGCGCTCGTGATGGCAATTACCGAACTCACGGAAATGATACCGGCCATAAAATTTAAGCCAGTGGATTGAAAGACAAAGGCCAATGGGTCGTTCACATTTAATTCTTTGTAGTTAACCATACCCGTCAGAACGAGTGTTATCAATACATACAAAATAGTACAAATCAGTAAGCAATAGATCATGGAGCGAGGCAAGTCCCGTTGTGGGTTTTTGCATTCCTCAGCGGTAGTTGAAATAGAATCGAAACCGATGAATGCAAAAAAAACAGAAGCTACACCACTTAAAATACCTTTCATACCGTTAGGCGCAAACGGCGTCCAATTTTCTGGTTTAACGTAGAAAGCTCCACCGATGATCACCAGTAGCACTACACTGATCTTTAAAACAACCATGATATTGCTGGCTGTTCTTGATTCTTTTATACCGATATAGACCAACCAAGTAACCAATACCGTTATTAATCCTGCAGGAAGATTAACGATTAACGGAATGTGACCCAACTTCGGTGCATAGGTATAAGCATTGGCAGCAATCTTTTCTACTGTATTTAATGCTTCAGGCCCATTTAATTGTAGTTTCTGATAAGCCTCGTAAGCAGCCTCTGAGGATGTGGTGAGCCATGTTGGAAGGTTTACACCAAATCCCTTAAGCATGCTAACAAAATATTCTGACCAGGAAATGGCTACAACCATATTGGATACGGCATATTCTAAAATAAGTGCCCATCCAATGACCCAAGCAAAAATCTCCCCAAAGGCAACGTAAGCATAGGTATAGGCACTGCCAGAAACGGGCACTGTACTAGCAAATTGTGCATAAGAAAGGGCTGTGAATACACAAGCAATGGCGGTAAATACAAATAGAAGAGATACTGCAGGACCGCCATTATAGCTGGCTAAACCAATGGTACTAAAAATCCCTGCGCCAACGATTGCTGCGATGCCCAACGAAACCAAGTCTTTAACACCTAAAACTTTGGCTAATCCTCCGCTACCAATATGTTGTGTGTCCCGTTGAATCTGTTCAACGGTTTTTTTGCGGAAAAGTTTATGCGCCATAAATAGTGGATAGTTATTACCTGATTATATAATAAAGCTTAATAAAGCCCCAAACATAAAAAAAATATACAAGACAGCCTAGAGTTAACCAATAAGTGATGTTAATCGACATCACTATAAGCACTTTATGGATAGTTTTTTTGAAGATAATCAGCCGTTTCGTTGAAAATTACTTTAAAATTTTGTGCTAATTCTTCTTCATAATCGGTTAAGGCAGCTGTTAACTGTAGTTTCTTTTCGTCGTTAAGGCCACTTGACCAAAATTTCTTACAAACTTGATTTAAGGCGTGGCTAAGTTGCGCCATGTTTCGGTAGCTTCCCAAATATCGATCAGCAATGAAACTGCTAAAATAAGCCAGAAAATAGCTTGGATTTGCGATACCTGATATGCGTAAAAAAGTTTCTAGACTCAGTTTGTCTACATCAGCTAATTGTTGATAAAAATCGTCTTCGTGAAGCCAGCTATTTTTTAATAACAATCTATCTAAGAGTAGTTCTAAAGCAATATGCGATAAAAAGGACGCCCGGATAGGTGTATTAATTACCACTGGACTTAAATAAGCTTTTAATTGCTGTGTTTTTTCGATAAAAAAAATATTGTTGTGGAAAAATTTATCTGTCGCGATATGTCTGGTCCATCCTTTAAAAATCTGCGCTACTTTATCGTCCTCCAAATATTTCTTAACATTCTTTTCTGGGAATATACGAATTTCTCGATCCATATTTCTCAAGAGATCAGGCAATACAACACCAAGTGTACGCTGAGGATCGTTTATTTTTCTTTCAAAATAAAAATGTGATAAGAAATTCATATGGCTAAATGTATGCATTTTTTATACCAATTCCCAATAGTCGTTTTTAATCCAATGGGGCACAAGGTATTCCTAAAGGTGTATTAACTTGACTACTAACTCTTCAATTATTCTAAGAAAGATCGAAGTTAAAACGGATCTTGTTCGCTTTTATCCGAATGATGTCCGAACAAGGTCCGACTAAGGTCCGAATAAAACCCCTTTTAATACATAAATTAAGATGAAGTATTTCCCTGCTTATTTCCCAATTATATTGCCTGTAGTCTGGTATCGAAAGAAAGCATGAAAATATGGAAGGATGACCTATTTTTAAGGAAAATAATACTAAGTTTGCACGTTTAAAAACAAGTATCTATGCGCTATAGACTATAGGTTTTAAGCTTTATGCTATAGGCTTTTGAATTTTGTTCATTTACTTTTTACTTAATATATAAATCAGGAGAAAATTGAAAACCATGAATTTTGTAGACGAACTACGGTGGAGAGGGATGTTGCAGGACATCATGCCCGGAACAGAGGAAGAATTAGCTAAGGGGGTTACTTCTGGCTATATCGGCTTTGATCCAACCGCCGATTCTTTACATGTAGGGCACCTTACACAGATCATGACGCTCATTCATTTCCAACGAGCAGGACATCGCCCAATTGCATTGGTAGGTGGTGCAACCGGTATGATTGGAGATCCTTCTTTTAAGTCTACAGAGCGAAACTTACTGGATGAAGATACGCTACGCTATAACGTAGCCTGTTTAGAACAGCAACTTCGTAAATTCCTCAACTTTGATGATAGCAAACAGGGAAACGGAGCAATGATGGTGAATAATTACGATTGGTTCAAGGACTTTAAGTTTTTAGATTTTATTCGGGATGTCGGTAAGCTTATTACCGTAAATTACATGATGGCAAAAGACTCTGTAAAGAAGCGTTTGGAGGGTGAGAATGGTCTTTCTTTTACTGAATTTTCTTATCAATTGATTCAAGGCTATGATTTTTATTACCTCTGGAAGCATAACGGTTGTATGCTTCAAATGGGTGGTTCAGATCAATGGGGAAATATTGTTACCGGTACCGAATTTATTCGTAGGCAAGAAGGCGGAACGGCGTATGGATTAACGACGCAGCTTATTAAAAAAACGGACGGAACTAAATTTGGTAAAACAGAGAGTGGTGCCGTTTGGTTAGATCCTAAAAAAACGTCTCCGTATAAATATTATCAATTTTGGTTGAATGCTAGTGACGATGATGCCAAGCAATGGATCAACATTTTTACGTTAAAAACAAAAGAAGAAATTGAAGAGCTGATTAGGGCACATGATGCGGAGCCACATTTACGTATCGTACAAAAGGCCTTGGCACAGGATATCACCATTCGTACGCATTCGGAAGCCGCTTTTCAAACCGCTTTGAAAACATCAGCATTTTTGTTTGGTGGTGGCTCTTTAGAATTTTTACAGGGTATGGATGATGCCGATGTTCTTGATGTTTTTGATGGTGTACCTCAATTTACTATTAATAAGAACGCGTTGGCAGTAGGTATAAATGTGGTAGATTTACTTTCAACAGCCGCTGCCGTATTCCCCTCCAAAAGTGAATCACGAAAAATGATACAGGGAGGTGGAGTTGCTATCAATAAGAATAAACTCAACAGTGTCGATCAGGTCATTACAACTGCAGACCTGCTCAACGAGAAATATATTATCGCGCAGAAAGGCAAGAAAAGTTATTTCTTATTGATTGCTCAATAAGCTTTTACCAGTTATGCGTAATGAGCTGCAGGCCAACATTATGCATAACCGGTAGCTCATCTCATCACAAACGCATTACTGCACGAGTAAGTTACAGCCCCTAATATCGCTTTCGTCAAAGCGGCCTAAGATTTCAAAGCTTCCATCCGGATATACTTTTCCAAGATCTTGGGTAGCAATAAAAGAACAACTATGAATATTTGCTAAATCGATAATATTAATCCCCCCAGTTTGTTCAGCACCTAAAATGGAAAGGGGGTCATTGATGTCTCTAGAGAATACTTTCATCCATGGCGGACACCTAAACAAGCCTTGTCCTTTGGAATATGCTTGCGATAATAATTCGGTCATACCATACTCCGAATGTATTTTATGGACACCGAAGCCTTTGCAAAGCGCCTGATGTAGTTCTTCACGAATCATCTCTTTCCGTTTACCTTTCATACCGCCGGTTTCCATGACAATAAGTTCAGGAAAATCAACCGTATAATTTTCAATAAAATCCAATAACGCATACGTTACACCAATGAGCAAGGTAGGAATCTGCTCCTTATGCAGATACAATAAGCGTTCATATAACGCATCATGGTTATACAAAAAGTAACCACTGAACTTTGGACGGGCTTGCTGAATTAAATCATCTACCATGTAGATCAACGATGACCCTTCACGTTCTTGATAGGAAGGAAGAAGGGCAAGTAGAGCATAGTCCTGAATATCGCCATAAAAATACTGAAAAGCAAGACGGTAACTCCATTCATAATAACGGATATCACTAACGGGATGTTTGCTCTGCTGCATACCTGTTGTGCCTGAACTGCTAAATACGATTTCACTTGAAAGACCATCTAACAAAATGGTTTTTGTCTTAAAAAACTCAATCGGTAAAAAGGGGATATCTTTTAGCTGATCTACTTGCTGGGCATCAACTTGAAGATGACTTAAATAAAATCGATAAACAGGGTTCTCAATAGCCTGTTTTCTAAATATATAAAGGGCTCTTTGCTCAAATTCACTTGGCGAGCAAGGCTTGAAAAGCTCTTCTTTACTATAATCCATTATCATATACCGAAGCAAAGATAAGGTATATTGATGAGTTGTACGCGATCTGTTATGCCTTTTAGGTTGTTGATAGCACCTTGTCTATTAGCTACTGCGAATATGACCTTGAGCCTTACGCTTTATAGCGTAAGCTTTTCCTTATATACTGGCCGCTCAAGCCGGCAAATCCAGCAATTAATCCACCGAGCAAGCCGCTCGCTAATACCATCCACAGCCAATTGTATGCATGCTTTCCAAGTCCGAATAATACACCAATACGGTTGGCCAGTAAATGGTGATTTGCGGTACTTTGATAAAAACTGTATGTTATCCATAGCGCGCAAACCGCTGCGAAACAAATGAAAAAACTAGACAAGGGTTTTTTGTCAAAGAAAAAAGAAACCAGAAGACTTATGGGTACAATGATCCACCATGGTAAAAACCATTGGGCTAGGAATAAACTAATCAAGAGAGTAATAAACATTTTCATTTGTAACAATTATACATTTTAAGATTATGGTTTGGCTTTACTTGTTAAAACTAATCTGGATTTTATCCGCTCATTTACACTGTGGTCATCAGTTATAAAAAGTAGTTCTTGAAGCTCTCCATTAACCCAGTACGGCAACTGATTGCTGTAGAACGGACTTCCGGGATTTCCGGAGGAACCACCGGGTAAAATCCCATATCCTCTGGGTTTTTCTCCCAATTGAACAACCATCCGCCAGGAAGGGCCGCTTTTAGCACCAATAGCGTTAATGGTATTTGGAGAACCAGAAGGGAAGAATGACGCTGACCCCAATCCAGGAATACTCGCTAAATGTGGTACATTTCGTTGATGAACAGCACCCCAACGCCAAGATGTTCCTATCGTACCGTATTTTTTTGTTAGCTCTCGTATGCTGGCAAAAAAAGTATTGGTAATAAGAGCGCTACGTCCATTCGTCGTTGCGGATTTACGGCTATCAAATAGGGGAGAGTTGGGTTCGTCAAGCAGTAAATGGACGGTTCTATCCCGATTTGGAAAACGCATTTCAAGTGACTTTCCACTAAATATAGGTGACCAAATGGTATCTATAATATGCGCATACCAGGAATCAAAAATAGTGGCTGCTATTGATTCTTTATCGTAACAATGATCCCAATTTTTTACCAATTCAAACGCTTGTTGAATAGGCTTCGTCAGCGTATCACTTTTAGCTACCAATTGTATAAGTGTGTCGACCAATTCGTCTGCTAATACACTATGATTATCCAGCTGCATAAGGCGGAGCGAATCGATGTTAGCTTGTTTCATCACATTTAATTTCTGATTGATACGATGACCACGATCATAAGATGCAAATTCCCAATTTAAATAGTAAGGGTAGCTTTCATCAGTAGACGATTGATTAGCAGAACTAACGAATCCCCTTTCCGGATTCTTCACATGCGGATTTTGCTCAGCGGGTATCCGTCCTTTCCATTCATCCTCAGCTGCGCTTCCATCTAGGATAAACTTTCCCTGTTCAGGCCATTTGAGTGGAAAATATCCATTGGGTGTAATTGCGATTGTGTCCCGATTATCCGCATAAATAAAGTTTTGTGCCGGAGCTGTAAAGTAGGTTAGTGCTTGTCTATAGTCTTCATAATTCTTCGCACGGTCCAGTGCATAGAATGTCCGTAAATCGTTTGACGGTAGATGGGCAACCCACTTGAGTGCCGCATTTTCTGGAACGTTATCCATTAACCCCGCGCGTTGATCCTTTGGTAAGCCTAAAGCGCTAATCGGCCCGTGATGCGTGTAATAAACGGTATCGTATACGGTATTACTGCCCCTAACGTTAATTGTTTCAATTCGTTTAGTCGTCTTTAACCATTGATTATTATATAAGTAATGATCTTTTTGATTGTCTTTGAATTGGAGATGATACCAATCTAATACATCTGATCCTACATTCGTTACACCCCAAGCAATGTGTTGATTAAAACCAATAATAATACATGGTGCGCCAGGTATAGATACGCCATAGCTGTTACTTTGCTTGTTTTTCAGTTGTATCTGATACCAGATACTAGGTAAGGTTAAACTGAGATGAGGATCATTGGCTAAGATCGGTTTGCCAGACATGCTTTTCTCGGCAGAAATAGCCCAATTATTACTGCCCAGTCCTTCTTCTTTCTTCCCTGTGAGTAGTGTATTTTGGTCTATGAAGGCCATAGAAGCACTACCTTTTTTTGTGGTATCGATCGTGTTCGTGCCTACTTTTTGGGATATAGGCAACGGTTTGAATGCCCATGGGGTTCCCTTTGGTATAATGGGATCGGCCCTATAAGAATGGTTGGAAAAAAAATTAAGCGTTGAGTCGGCGCCATAAGTAGCCAATACATTGCTCAGATAAAGCTCATCAGAGCCACCAGCCAGTGTTGCTGACATGAGTTTAAGTAATAATGCGGCATTTATAGGCTTCCAAGGTTCTGGAGCATAGTCTAACAATTTGAATTCTAAAGGATAATCTTTTGGTTGTAGGTGTTGAATATAAGCATTGACTCCATCGGTATAGGCTTCGTTGATTAATCTGCTAATAGAGTCTTTTAGGCTTTCCTGTAACATTTTTTCAGCGCCGTATGCCATCCCCATCCTGCGTTGGTATTTATCAAGTGGGATGGCTTTTTCACCGATAACTTCGGCTAAGCGACCACTTGCATAACGTGTTTGGAAATCCATTTGCCATAAGCGATCCTTCGCTGTTACATAGCCCTGGGCAAAATACAGATCATAATCGTTATTGGCTATGATATGCGGAATATGTTGTTCATCGTATAAAATGTTGACACTATCGTGTAAAAGACGTAGCCTTAGGTTTTCATTCGTAGTCACGCGATTTAGCGGTTCCGCATTTCTCCAGAAACCAGTGAAGGGATTTAAGAATTTACCAAGAGGGGGGATGTCTCCTATTTTAATATTTAATATTACGGCTAATCCAATACAAACAATCGTGGAAATGAACGCTCTCAGTTTCATAAAATGTATCAAATAAGAATGAACGGTTGTAAAAGAGGTTACCAAGGTAAATGTACTTAAAAAAATGTATAGATAAAAAACAAGGAGAAGACGTTATGTCTATAAATCGACCAAAAGGCATATTTTGAGCGGAAAAAGGTGAATTTTATGAGGGTAGTTAGACGCTATTTTGATCAAATTTAATGACGTAATAGCTAAAAGGGGTATAAAAAAATTAGGAGATGAATTTTAAGCAAGTTATTAGTATGTTGGCATATTATATTAATAAAATAAAAATAAAGTTTAACACTAGTGTCCGGAAAAAAATAAAAAGGAGCAGTAGAAATTAATCAGACTGCTCCAGGATTTATACTTTTGAGTTGCGACAAAAAAGTATGAACAAAAGTAATTA